>CAYPQJ010000052.1:0-22115 GCA_964412835.1 uncultured Desulfobacteraceae bacterium
ACATAGAAGAGTTGGTACGTATTCCGTTCATTGGTGGCGTTGTCCTTGACCCGGGACAAGTGGAATCCCAGGCCTCCTCCGGCACGGAAAGCTTTAGTGAATTGCTGTTGCAGAATGACCGTTGCAATACCGGAGGTGGCATTATAGGCATCGGTGGTTTCATCGTTGAACGCAATCTGGGAGATGAACGTGTTGTCCCGATTTAAAAACATGGGTTTAGCAAAACGAAGCAACGCGGTCCTGGTTTCTTTGTTAATTATGGCGCTGGCCCTCAATTTTTCGGCCATTCCGAAAAGGTTTCTGTGGGTCCAGCTGCTATTGACTCCCGGGCCGTAATCCGTGGTGTATTCCAGCCCCAGACGTATGGTGCGGGGGGACCGTTCTTTTAGCTCTACGGTCATGGGCAGTTGGCCTTGGGTATCCACTTTTTCGGGATTCTTGAAGGCAACCACGCCAAATAGATTGGTGTCAAAAAGCGTTTGACGTGCCGCATTAATCTTACGGACGTCATAGGGTTCACCCTCTTTCCAGGGGATTAGTTCGTAAACATATTTTTCCTTGAGGCGTTCAAGGCCCGTTACCCGGGTGGCCCCAAAACGCGCGTAGGGCCCGGGGGAAACCTGGAATGAGACTTCCACGTGATCTGTTTTGAAATCAGCGATGACATCCCGATGCCTGATTTTCGGAAAAGGGTAGCCGTTTCCCTTGTACCGGGTTAGAATCGCTTCCCCGGCTTTGACCACTGAACTTGCGGTATAAGGCGTGTCTTGAACCAGTCCGACCTCTGCGGGAGTGGGCGGGGAAAGCACCCCCGGTTGTGTGCCGGTGGCCAGATGGATATTGATATTGGAAAAGGCAAATCGAGGACCCAGATCAACTTCAAAGCGTACGGTTGCCGGATTTACCGGTGGGGGAACGGCCGCGGTATCGGTTTCCGTGTCATCGGCCCTGGTCGTGAATAGATGATCTGCTGCGGTTTCATTGGCGGTTTTGGGTGGCATTATCTTAAATGTGATGGTGCCTCGAAAATAGCCGAATGATCGCAGCACTTTTTGCATTTCCGGAAGGTCATCCTCGCAACGCCGCCTCAGGAGTGCCAGACTTTTCGGTGGATCATCTTTCTTTTGAACGGCCAAGGAAACTTCGCCCAGGAGCCTATGGATCGGGCTATTTTCCAGATCTTTTCCTTTTATCTCAACCTCATAAGGGATTCCGTCACTTTTCTCGGGTGCGGTTTCGGTGCCCAGGGAAAACCCGGGCAGCAGAATCAAGCATAAAGTCCCGAGAAGTGCTGCTTTAAAAGCATGTAAAAAGGGTATGGGCATTAACCTTCCATTCCAACGGTTACAATTTTGTGCAAATAAGACCTTACTCAAGGGTCATAAAACAGTAAAATATCAACCCTGAATAATGTCAAATCCAGCTATTATTTTCAATCTTTATGTGTGAATTCCATGCCGGCGGAGGGGGGCGCAAAAAAAATCAGTTCTTAATGAAGTCCTTTGACAGGAACGAATGAATGTCAAACCCTTCAGGACCGACCCTCACGGTAACTGCGCCTGAACCGGAGATGCAAATGCTTTCGCATTCCATTTGGGCCAGCCGTTTCAGCACGGAAGGATGTGGGAATCGACCAAAGCGGTCTTCACCTGAAGAAATGACACAAACCCTGGGCGCCACCGTTTTAAGAAATGCTTCTGAACTGGAAGTCCGGCTTCCGTGGTGGGGAGAAAGCAGTATATCGCTTTTGACCCGGTTTCCGACGCGGGCCATAAGCCTTTTTTCTCCGATTTCTTCAAGGTCGCCGGGGAAAAGAATGGATGTTCCGGCATAGGATATTCTGAGGACCATTGAGCGATTGTTCAGTTCTTTTCCATCAGGCGGTATAAGTACGGGCGAATATTTATTCGCCCCTACCCCGGATTCAGGATAAAGGACTTCGATTTCCGCACCGTTAATACGAATTTTTTCCTGAAGTTGCTCCGGCAGTTTTATTGAAACGTTATTCGCCTCCAGAGTTCTCATAAGATCTTTGTAGCTCGGGGTTTCCACCGGGTCACCGTTGTACCAGAATTCTTTTGGATGAAATGCTTCGGCAATGAAGCGAAGGCCGTTCATATGATCCGCCTGGGGATGGCTTAACACCAGGGTATCGATGGTCCCGATCTTTCTGTGCCACAAAAAGGGTGCAATCACCATTTTGCCCACGTCAAAGTGATTACTGGAGAATCCCCCGCCGTCAATCATCATTCTCTTGCCGCCGGGAAAGGAAATGAGTGCGGCATTGCCCTTTCCCACATCCAGAAAAACCACTTCCAGATCCCGGTTGAACCCCACCCGGTGAACCCAGAAGGCACCATCAATGATGATTAGAAACACCATCGCCACCAGGCCGAGTTTCGCCCATCTTCTGCGCCTGGAAAAAAAGGCGAAAAATGTAAAGGCATAAAAAAGACTGATTTCAAAAAAATTCGGTGTAAAACTCCATATGGATGCCCACGAAAGGTTCGACCAGAAGCTGATGATTTCCATCATGACGTCCAGGCCCCAGGTACCGCACTGTAGAAAAAAATCCGCCAGTGGGGATGAAAACGGCAACGTCAAAACCGATAAAAGGCCCAAGGGCAATACCCACAAGCCTAAGATGGGAATGGTGGTGAGATTTGCAGGGATAGAGACCAGGGGAATACGGTGGAAATAGAAGGCGGTGAGGGGCAGCAGGAAATAGAGGGCGGAAACACTGACCGCTGCCAGACCTGTAATATAGGTGAAAACCGATCTCGCAAAAGCATGGTTTTCAATCGGCATATCCTTTTTGTAACCCACCTTGTTGAGGATTGAGGGCGTCAGCCACAGGATGCCGGTTACCGCAACAAATGAAAGTTGGAATGAAGGAGCGAAAATTGCCCCGGGATCCAGAAACAATATCACCAGACCGGCCAGGGCAAGTGTGGACCAGATCTCCTTTTCTTTTCCCAGAATAATGGATATCAGGTACGCCATGACCATGATCATGGCCCGTTGAGACGACACCCGGCATCCTGCAAGGAGGGTGTATCCGATCACGGGAAAGCAGGTAAAGAAAGCACTCCACTTTCGAATATCAATGGCGAGAATCAAACGGTAGGATCGGGAAAGCCCCCATTTAAAAATGAAAAAAGCGGCCCATGCCACCAGTCCGATGTGCAGACCGGAGACGGCCAGCAGATGCCCCAGGCCCGATCTGTTAAAACTTTCTCTCAGAGTACGGTCAATTCCCTGCCGCTCTCCCAAAATGAGCGCGCGAAACAGAACGGCGTTTCGATGATCCAGGGATTCCTCGAAAAATGTTCTGACCGGTGCCTGCAGCCTTTCAACTAATCCTTGGAAAAAAGGAAGTTTCCCCGGTCCCATGGGGACAATGTATCGCCCGTCGCTAACGGCGGCGGCGCATGTGAACCCCGCAAATGTCATGGATTTTTCGTAGTCGTAGTGGCCTGGATTTCGAAAACTTTTAAAGGTTCGGAGGCGTGCGGGAAAGCGGATTTTTTCTCCGGGCTGAAATGGAATGGCGTTTCGGTAAATGGTGACAATGATGTTCTCGTTGAGGGGGAAGACACCGCCTCCCGAAATAAGGCTTTGCGCCAGCACTTTCGCCCGGATCATACCCGAACGGGGTCGGATTGGCGGTTCCAGAACAACCCCTTCGATGATGGCTTTCCCATGATCCACAGCCAGGGGCCGCAACCGGGATGGCAAAAGCTTCTCCGGCGTCAGCAAAGTGCCGACCAGGAAAAAAACCACCAACAGAAGATAAGCCCTTGAATCTCCCGGACAAAAAAGGGAGAGCAGCAGGCACAGGGAAAGGGTCAGAAGTATGGGTAAACTTAAGGCGTGATCGGCAGGAAAAACAAGGTGTGCGGCAAGAATGCCCCCGGCAAATGAAAGCAGGCAGGGTACCAGAGGGCGATTGAACAGGAAGCGATTAAACAGATGGTCCTTTTTCACGTCGGATTCTGGCGCCCAGTCCCCTGAATTTCTTTTCAATGGCCTCGTATCCCCTGTCCAGGTGGTAGATCCGGTGTACTTCCGTGGCCCCCCCCTCGGCCACCAATCCGGCCAGAATGAGGGAGGCGCTGGCTCTCAAATCCGTTGCCATGACCGGCGCCGAAAGTAGCTTTTTGCGACCTTTTACGAGGGCCTGGTTTCCGTTGATTTCAATGTCGGCACCGAGACGTCTGAGTTCACTTACATGGATGAAACGGTTTTCAAATACCGTTTCCCTGAACATGCTCCATCCTTTGGCCACCGTCATGAGCGCCATGAACTGGGCTTGGAGATCTGTGGCAAAACCAGGGAAAGGCATGGTCTTGATATCAACGCTTTCAATGGATTCGGGACCTCGAACGCGGATGGACTCGTCCTTTTTTGTGACCTCGGCGCCGGTCTGCTGAAGCTTTTCCATCAGTGCCATGAGGTGATCGGGTCTGCATCCTTGTATATCAACATCACCCCGGGTCATTGCTGCGGCAATCATAAAGGTGCCGGCTTCAATTCTATCGGGAATGATGGTGTGTTCACATGGCGCGAGATGATCTACACCGTGAACCACGATGGTGTCGGAGCCTTCGCCTTCGATATCAGCGCCCATGGCGCGCAGCATTTGCGCCAGGTCTTTGATTTCCGGTTCATTGGCGGCGTTTCGCAGGGTCGTGGTGCCTTGGGCGGTTACGGCTGCCATCAGGATGTTTTCCGTTCCGGTTACCGTGGGGATGTCAAAGAAAATGTCCGCGCCTTTCAGTTTTTTGGCTTGCGCGTTGATGTAGCCGTGTTCCAGGTATATGTCCGCGCCCATGGAGACCAGGGCCTTCAAGTGCAGGTTTATCGGTCGCGCACCGATGGCGCAGCCCCCGGGAAGGGATATTTTGGCTTGCCCCAGGCGGGCGAGAAGCGGGGCCAGCAGGAGGATGGATGCACGCATGGTCTTGACCAGCTCATATGGGGCTTCGTGAGCGGTGAGGTTGTCCGAGTTGACTTCCAGCACATCACCGGTTTCCTGAAAAACCGTTCCCAGTTTTCCCATGATGCATTTGATGGTGCGAATATCCCTGAGACGGGGAATCCCCCGCAGGCGATGCCCCCCCCCGGTCAGGAGGCACGCTGCAACGGCGGGCAGCGCAGCGTTCTTGGCGCCGCTGATGTTGACCGTTCCCTTCAAGGGGTAGCCGCCTTCAATGACAATTTTATCCATACAATACCTATTCCGGCCTAACAGCTAACAGCTAGAAGCTAATAGCTAACAGCTTATTTACTGCTTCAACCGAATAAACTGTTTCGCCTTAAATGGCCCGCCATCCAGGGACTTCGCCAGAGAATGTTTCTCCATGACCGATGTGACTTTGATCTCCCCGACCGTTTCCCCCAGCAGATGAATGGTTCTGCCGGTGCCGGAGGAGATGGATTCTCCAACGGAAAATACTTTGAAAACCGCCTCGTCTTCCAGACCGATCTCCTTGCCCGCGTTAATCATGATGGTCTCGCCGTCCACCGCCACGATTCTGCCGGTCCAGGGTTCATCGCTGACTTTGAAGTCCATGGTTGTTCCCAGGTTATTGATGAGATCCGGCAGGGCCTCAAGGGTAATCTTCCGAATATAATTTTCCTGGTCCAGCTGCTCGGATTCCTCCAGGCTCATATCGTATTCTTCAAGGGCGATGTCGGTATAGATGAGGGTTTTGCTGGCTGTACCAATAACATTGACCGCCGCGGAAACCGTGTAGATTCTTTTCCAACTGTCAAAAGGCCAGATACCGGTTTTATGAACAGCGATTTCGACCGGGTTCAGGACCCCGATCATCAGGGCGTTCATGCCCATGTCCGTGGCGATGTCAACGAGCTTGGAACTGGTTACCACCCCGTATTGAGGGGATTCCATGGCCTGGGTGGAAAAAACACCGTCCGGGGGGTCATAGAGGAGCAAGTTGGGGGTTTTTTTCAAATGCTCATAAAATTCATGGCTAAACTTCTTCGCCATTTCAGGTCCCACACCGGCCTGGTCCACGAAGGGAAAAATCATGACACGCTTTTTGAGATCCGCCTCGTTGGTCATGATTTTCTTGGCCAGGGAAGTAGGCAAAACTTTCTTGGTCAGATTCTTGGTGGTGCTGCACCCGGATGCTGCAAGCAGCAGGGAGAGCAGACACAGACACGTGATTGCTGTGAAACGCTTTGTTGGCACTTCCATCCTCCTAATAAACGACGTCGAAGGCGCTAAACTCGCCGAGCCACGCTTCGTCTGTTTCGTGAATTCCGGTGACGCCGGCGGCGGAAGGGCCTTTTCCGCACCAGGCAACCAGCCTCAAAACCGCATCTTCGGGGCCTTCCAGCAGGGCTTCAACGGTTCCCTCCGGCCGATTTTTCACCCATCCCGATACCCCCAGGGAAACCGCCTGACGACGGGTGGATTCCCTGAACCAGACCCCTTGAACCAGGCCCTCAATGATCAGGTGTTTGCGCATGTTGTTTAACACGTCGTGCCCCCAGCAGTTCCAGAAATTGCTTCTCACCCAGGATGGAAATGCCTAAGTTTTTTGCCTTTTGAAGTTTGGAACCGGGTGCTTCTCCCACCACCAGATAATCCGTGTTACGGCCGACGGAAGATCCCACTTTGCCGCCTTTTTGGGTAATGGTCTCTTTGGCTGCGGAACGTTTAATGGCCGAAAGGGACCCTGTCAAGACAAATGTTTTTCCGACCACCGGGGAATCTGTTGGCTTGGAACGGGTTACACTGGGCTTTACGCCGGCTGCCAGCAGACGTTCAATGAGGTCCACGTTCTGAGGGTCCGCAAAATAAGAAAACACGCTTTCGGCGATTTGTGGCCCGATGCCGTCTATGGCGGAAAGGACTTCCTGACGGGTGCTTGCCAATTCTTTAATGTCTTCGAAGTGGTCCGCCAGAAGGGCGGCTGTAAATTCCCCCACATGCCTGATGCCGAGGGCATAAATAAATCTTGCCAGTGTGGGCGTTTTGCTGCCTTCAATGGCGCCCAGCAGGTTGTTCGCTGATTTTTCTTTGATGTTATCGAGGCGCATCAGGTCCGCTCGGGTCAGTGCATAAAGGTCCGATTCGTCTTTGACCAGCCCTTTGTCCATAAGTTTAAAGATCAGTTTGTTCCCCAGACCATCAACGTTCATTCCCGCTTTTGACACGAAGTGCTTAAGTGATCCTCTGATCTGAGCCGGACAATTCATGTTGGGACATCTGGCCACCACCTCTCCCGGCTTTTTCTCTATTCCGGACCCGCATGCGGGACACGCATCCGGCATGACAAATTTCGTTTCGTTCCCGGTCCGCTTTGAGAAAACGGTTTTCACCACCTCGGGAATCACATCCCCCGCCCGCTGAACAATCACCCTGTCCCCTTCGCGGATATCTTTTCGGTCAATCTCTTCCTGGTTATGAAGGGTCGCCCGGCTGACGAGGACGCCTCCCAGTTCCACCGGTTCCAGGTGGGCCACGGGTGTCAGAGCGCCGGTCCGTCCCACCTGAACATGGATTCCCATGACGGTTGTGGTCTCCTGGCTGGGGGCGAATTTGTAGGCCATGGCCCATCGGGGACTTCTTGACTTCATGCCCAGCCGGGATTGCAGATCCAGGCGGTTAACCTTAATGACGGCGCCGTCGATCTCGTAGGGGAACTGCTTCCTGGTTTCTTCAAAGCGGCGGCAGTTTGTTACGACGTCATCCAGGGTGTCACACACCCGTATGTGGGGCCGGTTAACCCTGAGCCCCCAGTGCTGCAGTGCCATCATAACGTCCCAGTGGGTTTTGAAAGGAAGCGTTTGGGCATTTCCGACCCCGTAACAGAACATGTCCAGCGGTCTTTTGGCGGTGACCCGTGAATCCAGTTGCCTGAGGGAACCGGCTGCGGCATTTCGCGGATTGGCGAAAAGTGGCTCGTTTTGGGCGGTGCGCTTCCGGTTGAGTGTTTCAAAGGCGGCCACATCCATGTAGACCTCGCCCCTCACTTCCAGAAGATCGGGAATCGGTAATGATTTTTTCCGGGCAGTCAGATTCAACGGCACGTTTAAAATGGTTTTGATGTTTCGGGTCACATCCTCCCCGGTGCGGCCATCCCCCCGGGTGGATGCTACGGTTAGGACTCCTTTTTCGTAGACCAACTCCACTGCGAGCCCGTCAATCTTGGGCTCAACCGTATAGCCGACCGGTGCATCATTCCCCAGAAACTTCCTGACACGCTTGTCAAAATCAAAGATTTGTTGAGGGTCAAAACAGTTTTCAAGGCTGAGCATGGGAGAACGATGCGTTACCGACAAAAAACCGCCTTTGGGTCTGCCGCCCACTTTCCGGGTGGGAGAGTCAGGGGCCTCCAGTTCCGGGTGCTGTTTTTCCAGATCGAGCAACCGCTGAAAAAGCCTGTCATAGTCGGCATCCGGAATTTCCGGATCATCCAGAACGTAATACCGCTGATTATGGTATTCGATTTCTTCTTTCAGTGCATCAATTTCTTTTCGGATGTTTTTCATTTTTAATGGTCCATTTTTGCTTGAACGGCTTTTATAAGACCGAAACAGCCGGTGAGCATCATATCCCCGAATGGGGCCGCCATGTGTCCCCCTAAAGATGCAAACCTTTCCCGGTTGGGGCCTGTAATCCCCGCGGGGCTGAAGGTGCTCTCCTTGCCGGCGCCGGGTATTACGTGGCAGCCGTGGCCCATCTCATCGAGTATTTCCTGGTTTGGCAAGTCTTCATGCCGGAGACGTTCCAGGTGTACCGCCAGTTTTTCGGGCGTCATCAGGGACGTATGATGTTCATAAACGCCCCATACCTTTTCGTTTTTCACCAGGGCCGCCAGAATATGTTCGTTCCCGATATTGAGGAGGGTGACCCCTTCCCGGGATTTTTCAGCAATCCAGGTGTCTTCAAGGGCGCCGACAATGGCGGATGCGCCGGTATCCATCAGAAGGGTGCCGGGATTTGTATCACATACGGCGTTCATTCGCGTCAGGTAATCAGGGGGTTTTTCATATATGAGAGATGTCAGGCTTTTTCCCGATTCGAGGAGTTTTTTCCATTGCTCGAACCTGAACACCCGATTGCTCGTGTCCGGTGAAAACCCATGGTCCTGAACGGCCACGGCAACAGTTCCGGGCATGGGCTCATGGAACAGTTGCAGTGCCCCTTGAATGGCCGGCAGGTTCAAGTCGCCCATTTCCAGTTGGGTCAGCGGTTCAACGGACGGTTTCCGGGACACAATTTCAACCCCCATGGCAACGACCTTATCAATCCTGTCATGGAATGTAAGGGCGGGTTGTTCCAGGGCAAAAACCTTTAATCCGGCCGAGATGTGCTCTCGAACCGCTTTTGTGGAAGGGCCCCCGCCCATGGTATGGCCCGCCAGAAAAAGGTGATGCCCCCTTTTCGTGGCCTCCCTCATCTGCCTGGCAATGATGGTGGTGGGCGAGGGGAGAATCAACTTGGGGCAGTTTTCAATCCTTTGCTCCGAGCGCCATACCAGGATGTCCTGGGTACCGCTGCCCACATCTATGGCGAGAATGCCGTTTTTGAGGTTCATTTCACTTCTCCGGACAGTCTTTCGGGCCGGGCCGGATGTTTATGGACCTCCAGCAGCAGTTCTGCAGCGGCACGGCTACTTTTTTTCAGTCGGCTGTTGGAAAATCCAGGATTCCATCTTAATTCAAAAAGCTCATCGGAAACCACCAGTATCGCTGCCATCTGGACAGAGCGAAATGAAGATACCGCCAACAGCGCTGAAATTTCCATTTCCACAGCCAGGATATTTTGCTGCTGGTAGGCCTTTACCTTTTCCGGTGTTTCGCGATATATGGCATCCGTAGTCCAAATCGGTCCTTTTGTAAAGGGGGTCTTTTTTTCTTTGAGGGCAGTTTCCAGAATCCGGTTAAGCGCCGCATCCGATGGGGGATTTTTTGAAGCGGTTGGATAATGTTGTGACGTGCCTTCCTCCGATATGGCATGGGTAGGGACCACCAGGTCACCGATTTTAAGAAACGGCTGCAGTGAACCGCACCAGCCCAGCATCAGAATTCTTTCGGCGCCCATGGCGATCAGCTTCTCCATCCCCATAACCGCATGGGGTGCGCCGATGAAAGGGCCTGCCAGTGTGACGGACGCTTCATTTTCACCCTGTGACCGATACAGATCATAAAGGCGCATGTTGCTGAAGGCCGTCTGGGTTGCGCCCGCTTTCTGTGCCAGGAATCGAAGTTCCCCGGGGATCATCACCATGAGAACATCCGGCGGCAGATGCGGATCTCCCTTACCTTTCCTTGGACGGATAATCCCGTCACTGTGCATTTTCTCAGTCATGTAGTTGAATCACCCCATCAAGAACCCCATCGAAATCATATGACATTTCCGACTGATCCATGTATGGTGGTTGCAATGGCACAATACTAGGGGGTATGGATTTCATTGGCAACCTCAAAATGGTTCGACGTTCTTTTCGGCGTCATTTCGTTTTTTGTTGACATCCGTAGTCTTATAAAGTAATCCTGATTGTTTACAAAATGCGAGGGTCCACAGCGACATGTTTGACAGCTTATCTGAAAAACTCAACCGTGTTTTCAAAAAACTGAAAGGGCGGGGAAGGCTCACTGAAGCCAATATTCAGGATGCTTTGAAAGAAGTGCGTTTAGCGCTTCTGGAGGCGGATGTCAACTACAAAGTCGTAAAGAAATTGATAGAAGATATTCGCGGGCGCGCTGTTGGACAGGATGTTCTGGATAGCCTGACACCCGGTCAGCAGATTATTAAAATTGTAAATGAAGAACTGACAAGCCTCATGGGTGAGTCCCGAACGGGTCTTGAACTTGTTGGCGAAGCGCCCCATTCATTGATGCTGGTGGGTCTTCAGGGCTCCGGTAAAACCACCACTGCTGCAAAACTGGCAGCATATCTGCGAAAGCAGGGCAGGCATCCTTTCCTGGTTCCCGCGGACATTTACAGGCCTGCTGCCGTGGACCAGCTCACGAAACTGGGACTACAGATCGATGTTCCGGTTTATCCCACGGAAAAAGGACAGACACCGGATGAGATATGCCTCGACGCGATGGCCGGGGCCGGGTCACAGGGGGCGGACGTCCTGATTTTCGATACGGCGGGACGACTGCATGTGGATGAAGCCCTGATGAATGAGCTGGTGGTCATCAAGGAAAAAGTCAATCCCACTGAAATCCTTCTGGTGGCGGATGCCATGACCGGTCAGGATGCGGTCAATGTGGCAAAACATTTCAATGAGACCCTGGATCTCTCCGGTGTGATTTTATCCAAAATGGAGGGTGACGCCAGGGGTGGTGCAGCGTTATCCATCAAGGCGGTAACCGGAAAACCCATTAAATTTGTGGGGGTCGGTGAAAAAATAAGCGCCCTAGAGCCTTTTCATCCCGACAGGATGGCCTCGCAGATTCTCGGTATGGGCGATGTCCTGTCACTCATTGAGAGAGCGGAATCCCAGTTTGACGAAAAAGAGGCCAGAAAGCTGGAGAAAAAGCTCAAAAAGAATGAGTTTGACCTGGAAGATTTTCGGTCTCAATTGAAACAGATTAAAAAGCTGGGATCCCTGGAAGATATCCTGGGGATGCTCCCGGGTATGGGAAAACTGAAACAGCTGAAAAAGCTGAAACCCGATGAAAAGGAACTGGTCAAAGTCGAGGCGATCATTAATTCCATGACTCGAGATGAGCGACGCAGGTTCAAGATCATTAATGGCAGCAGAAGACGCCGCATTGCAACGGGCAGTGGGACTACGGTCCAGGATGTCAACCGTCTGCTGAAAAATTTTGTTCAAACAAAAAAAATGATGGAACAATTTACCAAAAAAGGTGGGCTGAACATGCCGCCCCTCTTCGGATAGAGGGTGCATTTATGATGCTCAAAACCAATAAATTTAAGGGGGTGGTAGTAGAAAATGGCCGTTAGAATTCGATTGACAAGGATGGGAGCGAAGAAAAAACCGTTTTATCGTTTGGTGGCAGCTGATTCAGAGGCGCCCAGAGATGGCAGGTTCCTGGAAATCCTGGGATATTATGATCCCATGAAAGAACCCGCTGTTGTGAAAATCCATGAGGACAAACTCCAGTACTGGGTTGAAAAAGGAGCGAAACTTTCAGAGGCAGTCAGAGCCCTGGTGAAACGGGAAGGCGTGATTAAATCCCATTCCGCAGCAACCTAAAAGCCGCATTTCCGTGTATTCCAATGGAGGTGAACCGAGATGAAAGAGCTAGTTTCATACATTGCGAAAGCGCTGGTTGATAAGCCTGAAGATGTGGTCGTCACAGAAATCGAAGGGGAACAGACATCGGTTCTTGAACTGAAAGTCGCCAAGGAAGATCTGGGCAAGGTCATTGGAAAGCAGGGCCGCACCGCAAGGGCCATGAGGACAATTCTCAGTGCAGCCTCCACAAAAATTAACAAACGATCCGTATTGGAGATTATCGAATAGTTTTGAACGAGCCCTCAGGCTTGCCTGATAATGCACTCTTTTTTGGGAAGGTCCTTCGGCCGCACGGGTTGGAGGGTCTTCTGCGAGTGCAGGTTTTTTCGCAGTCGGCAGCCTCGCTATTGAATGCAGGAAAGGTTTTTTTTAAACTTGCGACCGGAGAAAATCGTTGTTTAAGCGTTATTTCCGCAAGGCCCCATAAGAATGTTTTTCTGGTAGAACTGGCCGGATTGACGGACATAAACCAGGCGGAGTCCTTCAGGGGAGCGGAACTCCATATTAGCAAAGATGCCCTTGTTCGGGAAGAAGGGGAATATTTCTGGTTTGAGCTGCTGGGCTTGGAGGTTTTCTTGAATGATGGTGTGTTTCTGGGTGTCGTTTCACAAATTATCCCTGCGGGGAATAATGAAATCTACGTTGTGAAAAACGGTGACCGGGAGATTTTTCTGCCGGCCGCTCAAGAAGTGGTCAACCATATTGATTTAGAAAACAGGAAAATGATTATCTCGGCCTTGGAAGGGTTGTTGGATTTGAATGAAGTTTGATGTTTTGACCTTGTTTCCGGATATGTTTACCTCCTATTTGAGGGAGGGCATTCTGGGGCGCGCCATTGAGAGGGGCCTCGTGGATGTGGCGTTACGGGACATCCGTGATTTTGCCAGAGGACCTCACAGGACTGTTGATGACCGTCCATACGGCGGTGGTGAGGGGATGGTCATGAAAGCGGGACCGGTCTTTCGTGCCCTTCAATCCGTCGAGCGAATGGAAGGTCAGGGACCGGTGGTGCTTTTTTCACCACAGGGAGAGCCCTTTACCCAGGACATGGCCTGGGACATGGTTGAGTGGCAGCAGATTATTTTGGTCTGTGGGCGGTATGAAGGCGTTGATGAGCGGGTACGATCAACCTGTATCGATATGGAGCTGTCTATCGGGGATTATGTCTTAAATGGTGGTGAACTGGCTGCCATGGTGGTCATTGAAGCGGTCAGTCGACTGATTCCGGACGTCCTGGGTGGTGAAAGATCGAACCTTGAGGACTCTTTTGAAAACGGGCTCCTGGAATACCCCCATTACACACGGCCAAGGGTGTTCAAAGACCTGGAGGTTCCCCCGGTACTTTTGTCCGGTGATCATGAGAAAATTCGATTGTGGCGGAAAAAGCAATCGCTCAAAAGAACGCTGCTACGAAGGGCGGATCTGCTTCAGAAGGCTGAATTATCTCCTGAAGATAAAGCGATTCTGGAAGAACTGACGTAATGCCTCTCTATGTCGGGCTTGTCCATTTTCCCGTTTACAACAAGCATCAGGAGACCATTGCTTCGGCCATAACGCCTTTGGATATTCACGATTTTGCTCGACTGAGCAAAACCTATGGCATCAAGGGCTTTTTTGTTATTACGCCCCTTGAAGACCAGCAGGCCCTGGCGAATCGAATTTTGCGGCATTGGATTTCCGGGTACGGTGCCCGATATAACCGTCATAGAAAGGAAGCCCTGAGCCTGGTCAGTGTAACACCATCCCTGAACTTAGCGCTTGAGAGAGTGAAGGAGAGGGAAGGGGACACGGCCACGACTGTTGCGACAGATGCGGCTAAGCAGGAAAACCGTGCCATGAGTTACGAAGCGTTAAGGGGTCTTGTTTTATCCAATGGACCGGTTTTTCTGCTGTTTGGAACGGCATGGGGGCTTCATGAAGACGTTCTGCAACAGGCCGACCATGTGCTGGAACCCATCTCGGGAAGATCGGGATATAATCATCTTTCAGTAAGGACGGCGGCAGCCATTATTCTCGATCGGTTGGTGGGCCGGCCGGTTGAATATTTTTAAACTGCAGTATCATGGGGAAACACAGTCTAATCAAAGCACGAAGCACCAGCCTTCGCCAAGGCTTCGGCCGACAGGCCGGTGAGTTCAGGTGTGTGACATAAGGAGAAAGAAATGAATGTTGTAGAAATGCTCGAGATGGAGCAGATGCGCGGCGACATCCCCGACTTCAAGCCTGGTGATACCGTCAAGGTTCATGCCAGGATTAAAGAGGGCGAAAAGGAGAGGATCCAGGTATTTCAAGGGGTTGTCATCAGAAAACGAAAAGGCACTACCGGCGCCACATTTACGGTTCGGAAAGTTTCTTACGGTATTGGTGTGGAACGTATTTTTCCCCTTCACTCTCCCAACATTGATAAGGTTGAGGTGGTGTCAAGGGGAAAAGTCAGAAGATCGAGACTCTATTACCTCAGGAATCTGCGCGGCAGGGCCGCAAGAATCAAAGAAAAGCGATTCTAAAATCATTTTGATGGCGCAGGGAACTCGTAAAATGATGTTTGTTCAAGAGACTCCGGCAAGTGCGTCGACCTGAAAACCTGGAGCTGTTTCCGGACGATTCACGCCAAACCCCTGTGGATCCCTTTTACCACGAAACCCAGGCGCGAGGTTTGGGTTACACACTGATTGCCGGGGTTGATGAAGCGGGGCGAGGTCCTTTGGCCGGCCCTGTGGTTGCGGCAGCGGTCATTATTCCCGAAGGTGTTCGATTTTCGGGGGTTAAGGATTCAAAAAAAATGACGGCTCGCGCCAGATTCGAAAGATTCCATACGATCAGGGGTGGTGCTCTGACCTTCGGTATCGGCGTGGTATCCATTTCGTATATTGAAAAGTTCAATATCCTAAACGCCTCTCTGGAAGCCATGTTGCGTGCTATCCAGGTGCTTGATCCGCAACCGGAAATTATCCTTGTGGATGGCACCCATGCTGTTCCCATCCCCATCAAACAGAAATGTTTAAAAAAAGGCGATCAAATCTCCCGAAGCATTTCGGCAGCCTCTGTGCTGGCCAAGGTGTATCGGGACTGGATCATGGCTTCTTATCACAATATGTATCCTGAATACGGTTTTGACAAAAACAAGGGGTACGGAACCCGACAACATCTCGATGCCTTAAAAGAGCACGGTCCATGTCCGGTTCACCGTCTGACGTTTAAACCGGTTAGCCGTCTGATCTCTAAAGAGGCGCAGTAAATTGACCCGAGAAAGACTTGAACTGGGTGAACGGGGTGAGGCGCTGGCCTTTGAAAAAATCAAACGCCTGGGGTACAGCAATATTATCAGGAACTACCGATGCCGGCTGGGCGAAGTGGACTTGGTGGCGAAAGATGGGGATGTTCTGGTGTTTATAGAGATCAAAACCAGAAAAGGACGGCCCCTGGGGTTTGCAAAGGAAGCGGTAAACGCCAGAAAACGAAAACAGATCTCCAAAGTGGCGTTAAACTACATGAAAACCAACAATTGCTGTGACGTCAGTGCCCGTTTTGATGTGGTCGCAGTTTCCATGGGCAGCGGGCCCCCTCAGATTGAAGTGATCAAGAACGCTTTTGACCTGGCTTATGGATAGAAAGCCGTCATCAGGGGAGCAGGAACACGGCATTTTATACGTGGTCGCAACGCCCATCGGGAATCTGGAGGACATTACCCTGAGGGCCTTGCGCGTCTTAAAAGAGGTTGACTTGATTGTGGCTGAGAACGGGGTCCACACCAAGCGGCTTTGCAATCACTACGGTATAAAAACAAAAATAGCCACTTACAACCAGCATTCCCGGAAAAGCAGAACGGATCGGCTTCTTGGGCAACTGGGAATCGGAATGAAATTGGCCCTTGTATCCGATGCGGGAACCCCGGGCATTTCTGATCCCGGCATCACACTCATTTCAGGTGCCATTGAAAAAGAGATTCAAATTACGCCGATTCCAGGACCTTCTGCCGCTGTGGCGAGCCTTTCGGTCTGTGGTTTCCCAACGGGGGGATTTTGTTTTTTGGGATTTCTGTCAAACCGTCCCGGTAGAAGAAAAAAAGAATTGGAGGGTTTGATTTCTGAAACACGAGCAATGGTTTTTTATGAGTCCCCCCACCGGATCAGGGCGACACTTTTGGATATGGCTCGCGCCTTCGGCCCCAGACAAATGGTCCTGTTTCGGGAAATGACCAAAATATTTGAAGAAATTCGACGCGGTACCCCGGCCGAGCTGCTGGAGGGGCTAACCCCTGAAAAAACCAGGGGGGAATTCACACTGGTGGTTTCAGGCAAAGTTGCCGGAAAAGATCCGGAAGAATTGAATCATTCCACCTTGGATGCCATTGAGGGCCTTCTAAAAGAGAACACCATGAGTGTTCGGGATATTGCAGGCGTTATTGCAGAGAAAGAAAAACTGGCGTATCGGAAGGTCTATAAAGAATGCCTCGCCAGAAAAAGAGTGTTGAAGGATTCATGAACAATGGAAATGGTCAGGCATCTGAAAATTCGCAACAGCCTGGGGCTCCATGCGCGCGCTGCGGCGAAAATCGTTGAATTGTCAGATCGTTACGAATCCAAATTGTTTCTCAGGAAGGATGGGCGACAGGTGGATGGGTCCAATATCCTTTCCATCCTAACGCTGGCCTGCCCAAAAGGCACGGAGATGGAAGTTCGCATTATTGGGGAAGACTCAGAGCAGTTTATGACGGATCTGGATGTGCTGTTTCAGGGAAAATTTGGGGAAAACAAATGAACGAAGATGCTGTCGCCGGTAAAAAAGCTTTAAAGGGCATAGCCGTTTATCCGGGCATTGTCATTGGCAAAGCCCATCTCGTGGACAGAAGCAAAGTCAAGATCCAATACCAGTATCTGGTCAACACAGAGCATCTGAACGGAGAGGTGGAGCGGTTTGAAGAGGCCCTTCGAGTGGTTGAAAAAGAGATGCAGTCCCTCAAAAACGGAATGGCGGAGAAAGTCAACGATCTCTCCTTTATTCTGGACAGCCATTTGATGATCCTCAAGGACACCATGCTTCGGGATTCGACCATTCGTGCGATCCTGGATGAAAAAATTAATGCCGAGTGGGCATTGAAAAAATCTCTGGAAAAAATCCGCAAAGTTTTCGACCAGATTGATGACGAATATATCAGCAACCGTATCAGCGATGTGGAAAATGTCACCGAAAGGATTCTAAGGACCCTTAGTGGAAAAGCCCAGCAGAGCCTTTCGGAAATCGAAAGAAGGGTCATCATCGTGGCCCATGATCTCTCCCCTTCGGACACCACCGAACTGAATATCGGAAGAGTTATGGGGTTTATTACCGATGTGGGGGGGCGGACTTCCCATACGGCCATCGTGGCACAGGCCCTGGAAATTCCGGCGATTGTGGGCCTGGAAAGCGCAACCGATGTGGTAGCGGATGGCGATCTCCTGATTGTGGATGGCAGTACGGGGGTGGTTGTTGTCAACCCTGATGACAGCGCCATTATTTACTACCAGGAGAAGAAGCTTCAACTGGAAGACTACCGGTCGAGTATCGCCAGGGAGAGCCACCTTCCGGCCGTGACCCCTGACGGTCAACGGATCACTGTGACGGCCAACATAGAATTCCTCGAAGAAGTGACCGCCGTAAGGAATTATGGCGGCGAGGGCATCGGTCTTTATCGAACGGAGTTTCTGTATTTGAGGAGCAAGGGTTTTCCGGAAGAGGAAGACCTTTTTGAGGACTACCGTGAAATAGCCGAACTCATGGCCCCTGAACCGGTGAACATCAGGACCCTGGATATCGGTGGTGACAAATTTGTTTCGGAACTTGAAATCTCGAAGGAGATGAACCCTGCACTGGGTTTGAGGGCCATACGGTTCTGCCTGAAACAGCCCGAAATATTCAAAACACAGTTACGCGCCATTCTCAGGGCGAGCGTACACGGCCATATCCGATTGATTTTCCCCATGATATCCGGTTTGCAGGAGCTTCTGGATGCAAAGGACATCCTGGCCCAGGTCAAAGTGGATTTGGATCGCGACCACATCCCCTACAATGAAGAAATAGAAGTCGGCATCATGGTTGAAATTCCCTCAGCCGTTGTTATGGCGGAAGTTCTGGCCAGGCATGTGGATTTTTTCAGTATCGGGACCAACGATCTTATTCAGTATTTACTGGCCATTGACAGGGTCAACGAACATGTGGCACACATGTATCAACCGTTTGATCCCGCTCTTATCAGAATGATTGGTCAGGTGGTGGCGGCTGCCAGAAATGAGGGCATCCGTGTTACCCTGTGCGGTGAGATGGCGGGTGATCCGCTTTGCGTGCCCATATTGCTGGGGTTGGGCCTTGACGCGCTCAGCATGAATGCCAGGTCCATACCGCTGATCAAAAAAATCGTGCGGGCCATGCCCATGTCTCAGGCCCGTGATGACCTCAAGGCCGTCATGTGCCTTCACACGGCCGGCGCGGTTCAACAGTACCTGTTCGAGCGCATAGGGGGTATGTTTCCCGAGTTGAGAGAAAAGGGGTACTTGTAAAGAGGGTTTGAGAATGAAAATCGTTTGTCAGAACAAAAAAGCGCGTCACGAATATTTCCTGGATGAGTTTTTTGAGGCGGGGCTGGTGCTTTTGGGCGCCGAGGTCAAGTCCTTAAGAGAGGGAAGGGCCAACCTGTTGGATAGCTATGCCAGGGTGAAGCGGGAAGAGGTTTTTCTTCATAACATGCATATTACCCCGTACCCTTTTGCCCACCATATGGAAATGGATCCCATGCGAACACGGAAACTTCTCCTGAACAAACGGGAAATCAAACGGCTGATCGGAAAAACTGAGCAGAGGGGATATTCCCTGATTCCCACCAAGGTCTATTTTACGCGGGGCAAAGCCAAAGTGGAAATCGCCTTGGCAAAGGGCAAGAAAAATTACGACAAAAGAAGAGTATTGAAAGAAAAGGAACTGAAGCGGGATATGGACCAAGCCCGAAAGCAAGGCGACTATTGACTTTTTTACGGCCGTGGTTACTTTTGAGTCGTTGCCGGTAGCGCTTTTATCTTATGACTAAAAAAATCCAAATCAAGGGGGCGAAACGGTTTCGACGGGGATAGTTGAAGCTTAGATTGCATACCGAGGTTCCGACTGCTCGTTAAACGGTTGGGCGAAACACAAACGCAGACGATTACGCGTATGCTCTAGCCGCATAAATGGCTAGCGTCTTCCCATTCTTTGCCTGCGAGATTGGAGTAAGGCGTCGACTAGCGGGCTAGCCGATCCCTTGAACCTGTGAAACGGTGAGGCGAAAATTAACACAGGTTAGTCTTTGGGCGGGCGTGCTCAGTAGCGACCCCGAAGGCGAAATTCTGATACCGAGCTAAGTATGTAGATGTCTAAGTGGAATATTTTCGGACGCGGGTTCGACTCCCGCCGCCTCCACCATTAAAAGTTTCATAAAATAAATAATTTATGTGAATCACCCACCCTAATTATTTGATATTACGGTGGGTCACTGGTGGGTCAAATCTGAGTTTAAAATCAAGTTTTTCCAGATCAATTTTATCCGCATTTTCTTTCCAGAAAACACAGATTATTTTCCCTTTCCAAAGTTCTTTTCAAAACCTATTTCAAGTCTATTTAGGCTTTTATCGTCCAAATACCTGTCAAAAAAACAAGAAAATTTTTGGACAGGTCCGAGGCCTCGCTTATAATGGGCGTCCTGAAGCCTTTTGACGACGGTGGTTTTTTCAGACTTTGGGTTGCGGGTACACGCCCGCATTAGCCATAATATTAATGGTGACTTTGGAATTTAAAGATAATGCAAGTTATGAGGAGTTGACGGCGCCTTTATCTCACACCTCTAAATTCGATACCTGTGGACCACAAGATGTTGTGGTGGCAGCCAGAAGGCGTTTTTTACATATACTGTCAAGATATTGCCAGCCGAATGTGAAGAATTGAACTGGCAGTCTTGAGGAACTCTGAGTTTCGAAATCGGATCACACCCTGGAAAATAAGATCTTCGATGTTTGTTTTGTATCCTGCAATTTTCCATAATAAAACGCTAACTACTGTGTTTTCATTTTCCACATTGATTCGAAATTGGTATCTGAGATGACGTTTTCCGGGTTTTCAAGATCGATTGGTCTCAGATCTTTTAGGATTGTCGTACCAAAGACGGGGGGGTCACGGGTTATTACTCCCCAGTCATTGTCCCCTGGATTATAGAGGAAGACGAGATCGTTCATAATGTGCCTTTTTTGGCACATTTAGCAGCATCACTTCAACAACTATCTGATATACCTGAACAATAAATGGAAATTCCTATACTTTTTAATTAATTTGCTTGTTGACTTTTCGAATTTTCATCTCTAATATCCACCATTAAATGAATAGAAATGCTAAAATTTCTTAAATCAATGATGATTTACCACGGGCTGAAGGTCTGCTGATAGCCCAAGAGCGCATAAGTATTCAGACTCGAAAGGTTCATTTCAATGAGTCTCGTCCTCAGTCCCCGAAAATCAAGTACACAATCAAAGTTTCATAGGTGCATAATGAATCTGAAGTTCCCTGTTCTGGGCTAAATAGGCAAAACCAAACCCCGAGTGATCTGGGGGCGGAAAGCCACGGATCTTAACGATTTCCCTTTTGTTTATTCTCTAAATCTGAAATCAAAAGACAGCCGGGTTGCCGAGTGCCACATCGTGAATGTGGCAAGCGTCACCCGGCTTTTTTGTTTTTTCCTGAGCGTATATGCCGGATCAAGACATGGTGAGGACTGAGCTTGGGAGGCACAATAGGCGCCCGCGCACAAACCAGTCTCAGTCAGATGCTCAAATCCGGTACGACAGAAGTGGAAAGCGTTCCTACATGCTCTTATATTTGCTCTTTCTCATGAGAGACAGCATTGTACATAATTTGGAGTGTAATGGGCTAACCTGTTCTAACTTGGTCATACAATGAAAGGAGGAGGTTCTAATGAGATTTGTCGGCGAAAAAGAAAATGCGGTGGACAAAAAGGGTTTAATTCTTATCGGCGTTTTTTGCCTAATCGTCATTGTATCGTTTGTATTCTACAGTTGCAGCGGCGATTCCGACGGGGTCTCTGATTCGGGAAACAATGCCACCAGCATGCAAGGTTATGTAGATCAAAAGGTTTACTTATTTTCCGAAGCCTCGGGAAGTGCGCATTGGGAGGTGATCCAACAACCTGAAGTCAGCCAGATCGAGTTGATAAACCCAAATGATCCCAATCCCTATTTCGTACCTGGTGCGCCCGGGCAGCATCTTTTACGCCTAACCGTCCGAAACAATGACGTCGTATCATATGAGAGCGAGATAACCGTTGACGTCAAATATCCCCCTAATACTCTGGTTGATGTTAAAATGCGTGTCACCAAACCGAAACTGGATGGAAATATGAATACAGGAGAGGTTGATCAACTCGATTACGGCATTACAGTTGGACAAAACACCTATTGGGCCGACGTCGGGCCTGATCAGCCGGCGATCGGTTTTCAGGCCTTGTTGTTAAGTCGTGACGATTTGTCATATATCGATGATGCGTTTTTTAATATCATCGATGAAGAATCATTGAACAAGATGTACAACACTTTAAATCGTTGGCAGAAAAACCATAATAAATATGGTTTACCTAATAAGCTTCCGAATCCCGATGCCGACCCTCCATTACCTTTTCCGGAAGCCGTCTTGCTTCTTCAAAGCTTGATGCGACCATTTGATGGTGGTCTCGATATTAAACCGTTTCTAGACGCTATAGACCTTTGGGGCAATCCTTCTCGCCTACCTATGTTAACAACAGATCAATTTGGCATGATCGGGGTGAATGAAGGGAATGCCGTTAGGTAT
>CAYPQJ010000053.1:0-6338 GCA_964412835.1 uncultured Desulfobacteraceae bacterium
GCTGACGGGAACAAAATCGAATAATCCAATGGATGCCCCCTTTCCGCAAGCAGATTCCTTCCCTGATCGGTATCCATGATCGCCGGTATACCCGTATTCAAGACCATGGTCCTCAACGAAGTTTTGAGAACGGGGTCAGGACTTGACCCCTTTCCCCTGAGCCCCTTAAAAGTCAACAATGCGCCTCTTCCACAAAAGGTTTACAAGAGGTTTTCAAAAAAATCGTTACCCTTGTCATCAACTAGGATAAAAGCGGGGAAATCCTTGACCGTAATCTCATAGATGGCTTCCATACCCAGTTCCGGATATTCAAGCACTTTCACATAGGTGATGCACTCTTTTCCCAGACGCGCCGCGGGACCGCCGATGGATCCCAGATAGAATCCGCCATATTCCTTGCACGCATCGGTCACCTGCCGGGAACGGTTCCCTTTGGCCAGCATCACCATGGATCCGCCCCGTTTCTGGAAAACGGGAACATAGGGATCCATGCGCGCAGCCGTTGTGGGGCCGAAAGAGCCGGACGCATATCCTTCGGGTGTTTTGGCCGGCCCCGCATAGTAAATGATGTGGTCTTTGATATACTGCGGTAAATCTTCACCGGCATCCAGGCGCTCCTTGAGCTTGGCATGGGCGATATCTCGGCCCACCACAATTTTTCCGGTGAGCAACAGGGGGGTGGCGACGGGGTATTGGGTCAGGATGGCCCGAATCTCGTTCATGGGCTGGTTCAGATCAATCCGCACGGCATCTTCAAAGGCGCTGTCAAGGGAGGGCAGATATTTGGCGGGCTCGGTTTCAAGCTGCTCCAAGAAAACCCCATTCCGGTTGATTTTCCCTTTGACATTGCGGTCCGCACTGCAACTGACGCCCATCCCGATGGGGCAGGAAGCACCGTGGCGTGGCATCCGAATGACCCGAACATCCAGACAGAAATATTTGCCGCCGAACTGAGCGCCGATGCCGGTCTCCCGGGACATTTTCAGAATCTCGTCTTCCAATTCAATGTCTCTGAAAGCGCGGCCGCCCGGCGACCCGGTGGTCGGCAGGTTATCCAGATAACCGGTACTGGCCAATTTGACGGTTTTCAGGTTCAATTCCGCCGACGTCCCGCCGATGGCAAAAGCCAGATGATAGGGCGGGCAGGCTGCCGTACCCAGGGTTTTCATTTTTTCCAACACGAATTTTTTGAGCGTATCCGGATTTAAAACAGCCTTGGTTTCCTGGTAGAGGTAGACTTTGTTGGCGCTTCCGCCGCCCTTGGCCACAAAGAGGAATTTATAGGCATCGCCCGATGTGGCATACAAATCGATCTGGGCCGGAAGATTGCAGCCGGTGTTTTTTTCCTCAAACATGCTCAAGGGAGCGTTCTGAGAATACCGCAGATTGTTTTTGACATAGGCGTTGAACACCCCTTTGGAAATGGCCTCGCTTTCATTGAAATCAGCCCACACCTGCTGGCCTTTTTTGCCCATAATAACGGCCGTTCCGGTATCCTGGCACATGGGAAATTCCATCTCCGCTGAAATGACGGCATTCTTGAGCATCTCCAGGGCAACCAGCCGGTCATTCTTGGAGGCTTCCGGGTCGTCTAAAATGGCGGCCAGTTTTTCAAGGTGCACCGGCCGCAGTAAATGGGCGACGTCCCGAAACGCCGTTTCCGTCAGAAGCGTCAGCGCCCGGGGTTCAATTTTGAGGATCTCTTTTCCTTCAAAAGAGGTTGTGGAAACATGATCTTGACTTAGGAGACGATACCGGGTGGTATCCTCTCCCAAGGGAAACATCTCCTGGTAACTGAAATCAACCATTTTTTTCTCCTTCCAAATCCCCGTATTCTCGTATTTTTTTTTAGCAAAAAGCGTTCATGAAGTGCCGCTGCAGAGTATCTTTTCTATGGGTGACGCTGACCGGTAATGATCCGCTTCTGGGCCTCTTTTCCTTTCAGATTCTTTTCAACAAAAATCTTTTGCCCCGTAAAAGGATCCCGTTTGGTATAATACATAAGGGTTGAATATGTGGCGGGTGTGGGCGTAAAAATCTGCACCTGCTCGGGCAGGAGGTGTAACGTTTTCGTGGCGAACTTTCGAAGGGTCTGCATGTGGCCCATGGTACATCCGGGGTGAGCGGCCATGAGATAGTAGGTCAGGAAAACTTTTCCGCCGATTTTTCGTTTCAACCTATCGAAGAGCCCGACAAATTTCTCAAGGCCTTGGCCCCCTGGTTTTCCCATGAGATTCAATACCGCACCGGAAACATGTTCAGGTGCAATTTTAAGCTGCCCCGACACATGATGCCGCAAAATCTCTTCCAGATAGGCCCTGCCCATCTTACGGTCCCAAAGAATCAGATCATACCGAATACCCGACCCCACAAAAACCTTTCGCACACCGGTTAGTCGCGACAGGGCTTGCAGAAGTTGCATCTGTCGGCCGTGATGGACCGGCAGATGTTTGCAGGGCTCGGGGAAAAGGCATCCCTTGTCCCTGCACGCCCCTTGGGTTTTTTTCCGTTCGCACTCAATGCCGTACATGTTGGCCGTTGGCCCACCCACATTTGAAATAATGCCTTTGAAACGCGGGTGCTTCAAAAAACCACGCGCTTCACGCAGAATTGAAGCCTCGCTACGAGACGACACGTGCCGCCCCTGGTGAACCGTAATGGCACAGAACCGACATTCTCCATAGCAACCCCGGTGGGTGGTCAGGGAAAAGCGAATGGTATCCAAGGCCGTCACCCTTCCCCGTTTTTTATAAAAAGGGTGTACATCCCTTAAGTAGGGCAGTTCATAAACCCGGTCAAGCATCTCCGGTGAAAGGGGCAAGGCAGGCGGGTTCTGGATCAGGTAGCGCGTATCCTGTTTCTGATAAAGCCGTTTACCGGTCACAGGATCGGCATTTTCATAAAAAGCCCGGAACATGCGGGTAAACTGTTTCTTGTCCTTAGAAACGTCTTCGTGGCCCGGCAGTTCCATATCCGGAGACGGGAATTGAGCATCGGGTGCCGGAACATCCCGGCTGATGTAGCAAATACCGCGTATCCCTGTAATTGATTTCCCCTGGGAAAGTTTGTCCGCAATTGCCAGGGCGCTCTCTTCTCCCATCCCATACACCAGCACGTCGGCCTTGGCGTCAAAGAGAATGGATCGCCTCACGGCATTATCCCATGCATCGTAATGAGAAATACGCCGCAGACTGGCTTCAATCCCTCCAATCACAATATAGGGATGGTCCTTGAAATACCGACGGATAAGGTTGCTGTAGGAAATGACGGCCCGGTCGGGTCGCCGGGTGTTCACACCGCCGGGCGTCAGGTCGTCTCGCTTGCGCCGTTTACCGGATGCGGTGTAATTGGCCACCATGGAATCCATCGCCCCCGCAGTCACCCCCCAGAACAGTTTAGGGGCGCCCAACCTTGAGATATCCCCACCGCCCTGCACATCCGGCTGGGCAATGATGCCGACCCGGTAACCCGCATCCATCAGCACCCGGCCCATAACCGCCACACCCATGTGAGAAGAATCCACATAGGTATCACCGGTCACCAGGATCATATCCAATCCATCCCAACCCAGGTCGGAAACCTCTTTTGGGGTCGTGGGAATAAAGGGCGGGGTTTGGGAGATAGTATTTCGATCAGCGTTCATTTATCGGGTTTTATAGCGCCTTAACAGCTTGTCTGACGGATTCCGGTGCCACAAAAGGCCGCTCCCTTGCGGCTTCCATATTGACCGTCACCCGAAGGGCGTGCAGGCCGTATACCCCCTGAAGGTTCTCCAGTTCAAGTCTTTCTATTTCCTTTTCCAGGTAGCTTTCATCCTGCAGATACTCAATATATTTCAGGTATTCGCGCATTTCCCGTCCATGGGAATAGACAATGGCGATTTTTCCGGGCTGGGTTAAACGTTCACTGCTGCCCTTAAGCCTGGCCTTGTCGATGCGTTTTTTGATGATTTCATGACGAATATCATAGGCCCCGTCCACATCGAAACGTCTCTCGTCGGGACGGAAGCGAATGGAAAGGGGGGTGTCCTGGACCAGAATTAAATGGGCGGCTTCAAGAGGCATTTTTGAAGTCGCCTTCAGGTCTTCCGTCCGCCATGCCACACCGCACATGACCATCAACTGCCACAACCGCAGGTTTTTGAGGTAAAGCATATCAAACTTCAGGTCCTCCACCATGGAGGCACCGATGTAGATGGTATAATCGACCCCGTCGGTTTTCATTTTCTCAAAATAATGGGGGAAAAAAGACTGGGCGGTCTCTTCCTCCTCGTCCAGATATACGCTGATGGCTTCATTGATCCTGAAAATGCTCTCCTCAAAATCCTTTCGCTTGCGGTAGAGGGCACCCATCGAAGGCTCCAGGGCAGCTCGATAGGTTTCAACGGGTTCCCGCATGCCGGGATCGGCATCCATGAGATGATCCAGCACCGGCTCAATTTCTTTTCGAATAAAATCTGCCTTGGCCACCTCATCCCCGGAATTGAGATTATCTTTAACCTCCTCGATACTCCTCTGGATTCGGTAGTTCAGGGCATCCAGAATGGGGAGGGGCTTCTTCTCCTGGGCCAGCAGAATGATCTCCTGAACCATTTTGAACTGTTCCACCAGATCCGACTGAAGGGCCGTATTGCGATAATCGCTGGAATCCCTGATGTCGGAAACCCCATAAAGGGGGTACACATTGGGGAACAGTATGGGTTCCAGTTCCGTCACCGTTTCCCGATCCTGACCCATGTAATTCAGAGCCGCCCTGTGAAAACGCCATTCCACCGAGGGGTGAATGGCCGTACACTTTTCTTTGATGATGGCCTGAACCCGATGGTTGAGTTCCTCCATGCCCCGATTGATGGCCATGGAAAAAAGCGGCGTCATTTCCTCAAGTTTCAGGGTGTCCAGCATGTTAAAGGCTTCCGGGTGCGGGGATTTGACCGAAAAGGTTCCCAGAAGCCGCTCCTGATAGTACAGAGGCGCCACAAAAAGACTTCTCACACCCTCCTCAAGCATATGATTCTCAAGGGAGGTTTTTCCTTCGTAGTTCCGAAGATCCCGAATGACCTGTTGTTTTCCCTTTTCCACCACGTCCACAAAAAGCGACCCCTTGAAATCTTCTTTCAGGCGATGTTCAGAATCCGAGAAGATACAGCCCGTTTTACAGGCATCATCCATTTTGTGATCGGGATTTAAAATCAGCATTTCCTCTCCCTGAAAAGCAGCCAGATCCATTATCAGGTCCGGCTGTCCCAGATAAGTTCGAAGCTTCTCATGAAGTCTTTCAAACCCTTCCGAGGAAAAGATGGACTCCTTTTCAATCAGGTCCCGCTTGAGCGATGAAAGCACTTCCTGGTCGGTCACATCAACGGCGCGACAGACGCCAAATCCCTGGAACAGAAACCGATCCGGCGGCAGAATTTCCATCCAACGGTCTAGGTCGTCCCCCGCGGACAGGATCCAGTTCTTATCCGCATGGGATAGGGGTTTCAGTTTCCCGATCTTCCGGATCTCCACAAATCGGGGATCAAAAGAGATGTTCAAAAACCGATCCAGGTGAGTTTCCGGGTCCTTCATGGTAACAATCAACGGGAAATCAAGGGAGAATTTCATATCGTAAAAGGTTTCAAGAATGAGAGAACAGGCGGTCAAAATCCGTCCCATGGCCCAATGCTCGGCATCCAGGTTTGTCACGTTTCCGAAGTCCATGCAGTTTTCCGACGGCCAGAGTCGTTTGAAACTGGGACTGACATAAATGGTCTCATTTTGAAACGGAACAAATGCCGCTGAATAATCCTGATCATTGAAAGCGGGCGGAAAGACGAGGCTCATGAGCATATCAACCAGGCTTCTGTTTTTTTCCAGCAACTTTAAATCTGTAATAGGCTCAAGCAGTTCGGGTTTATTCTTCAACTCCTGCTCGACAGCCTTCAGAATCGATTTTTCCACTCCACCACCCTTATTCAGCAGCTGTCGCCAGAGATCGATCAAGCCGGAAAAGCCGAGGATGCTTTTAAAGGGAAAGTCATTCACCTGATGAAACATAATGTTTTCCTTTCTTCAGAAGAAAAAACCGGAAACAGCTTAACTGTTAAGATATCCACCCTTGGCTTTAAGGTCAAGGAAGTTTAGCAATCCAAGTGAGCCGGTTTAGACGCTTGTAAATGCACTAGAAATGCTTACTATACCGGCTTGTTCAAATGTCTCTTACCGTTCACAAGGGACAGGATGAAATTCGAAGCCGATTTTTCTGCACCCTGACAACTGACCTTGTGAACGATTACAAATTACTACACTGGAGCCCTTAAAAACATGTCTCAAACATTAAAAAATGAGAACCTTAGAAAC
>CAYPQJ010000053.1:6438-21933 GCA_964412835.1 uncultured Desulfobacteraceae bacterium
CACTGGAGCCCTTAAAAACATGTCTCAAACATTAAAAAATGAGAACCTTAGAAACGTTGCCATCATCGCCCATGTAGATCACGGAAAAACCACCCTGGTGGACGGCCTGTTTCGCCAGAGCGGCCTCTTCCGATCCAACCAGAAGGTGGAAGAACGGCTTATGGACACCATGGAGCTGGAGAAGGAACGTGGCATCACCATCGCGGCAAAAAACTGTTCAGTTAAATGGAAGGGCGTCCGAATCAACATTATTGATACGCCCGGACACGCGGATTTCGGCGGAGAAGTGGAACGGGCCCTCAGCATGGCTGACGGTGCCATCCTTCTGGTTGACGCATCGGAAGGCCCTTTGCCCCAGACCCGTTTTGTGTTGAAAAAAGCCTTGGATGCACAACTCAAGATCCTTGTGGTCATTAACAAAATCGACCGGAAGGATGCCAGGCCTTACGAAGTGCTGGACGAAATATACGATCTTTTGATCGACTTGGGAGCCAATGACGAACAGTTGGAATTTCCCCTGCTTTATGCAATAGGCCGCGACGGTATCGCTCAGAAAAGCCTGGAAGAGAAGGGCGAAAACCTTCACGTGCTCCTGGATACCATTCTCCTCGAGATCCCGGGACCTTCACACACGGCCGATGCTCCGTTCCAGATGCTGGTCTCCGATCTCGGCTACTCGGATTACATGGGCCGCCTGGCCATTGGGAAAATCTTTAACGGCGCAGCCCAATCCAGGGACAATTTGGTGTGTCTTGGAGAAAATGGAGAAACCATTGACCTCAAGGTGAGCAAGCTCCAGACCTATGACGGCATAAGTCTCAATGACGCAAGCGCTGTCAATGCCGGGGATATCGTGGTGCTGGCCGGCATTGAAAATGTGAAAATCGGCGATACCATCTGCAACCGGGAGACCCCTCGCGCCCTGCCCCGGATCAGCGTGGACAAGCCCACCGTGAGCATGAAATTCGTCATCAATGATTCGCCCCTGGGAGGAACCGAGGGGAAATATGTGCAGTTGAGCCGAATCAGGGAACGCCTCTTGAAAGAGACGCTCCTCAATGTGGCCATTGAGGTGGAAGAGAACGGAAAACAGGAAGGGATACTGGTCAAGGGCCGGGGGGAATTTCAACTGGCCATCCTGGTGGAAACCATGCGGCGGGAAGGATACGAATTCTCCGTGGGCCGGCCCGAAGTGATCTTCCGTTATGAAAACGGCCGCAAAACCGAACCCATCGAAAAGCTCATGGTGGATTGCGAAGAGCAATTCATGGGCCTCGTGACGGAGAAGCTCTCGTTGCGCAAAGGTCGAATGACCAACCTGGTCAACAACGGCATGGGACGTGTCCACATCGAATTTTCCGTACCCACCCGGTCGCTGATCGGATACCGGGATGAGTTCCTCACCGATACGCGAGGCACCGGCATCATGAACTCCCTTTTCGACGGATACGAACCTTTCCGGGGAGAATGCCTAAGCCGTTTCACCGGCTCCATCGTGGCGGACCGTTCAGGTCACGCCGTACCTTACGCCCTCTTTAATCTGGAACCCCGCGGCCGACTCTTCATCACCCCCGGAGTACTGGTCTATGAAGGGATGATCATCGGGGAACACAACCGGAGTCAGGATATCGACGTCAATGCCACCAAAGAAAAAAAGCTCACCAACATGCGTGCTGCCGGAAAAGACGATAATGTGCTCCTTTCTCCCATCAAACCCATGACCCTGGAGCAGACCATCAGTTTTATACGGGAAGACGAGCTGGTGGAAGTCACCCCGCTCTCCATACGCATGCGAAAGGCCGTGTTGAGTTTCCAGAAAAGGCATCTCCTGCGATCCGCTAAAATAAAAAAGCAGCCAGAGAAAAAATAATCGGTTAGAAAAGAACCTATCGCCAATCAACCAGGTGGAACGCTAATAGCTAACAGCTTAAATCACCGATCACACACCAGAAGGCGGGGCGCATCGGCAAAAGCCACTTCTATCTTCTGGTAAGATATCCCTGTCACAATCCCTTTTCCGAAGGTCTTGTGATCGATCACATCATCGGTTTTATACGACCCCTGCATGGTGTAGGGGACTGGTTTGTTGTCCTGAAATTTCGCGGCCAACTGTTCGAAAATTGCTGCGGCATCCGGTTTCTTGGTCTTTGCAGCCCGGGGCTTTTTCGCGGGTTTTTTGGCCGCTTTTTTGGCCGCTTTTTTCTTTTCCGGGTGGTACTTGTGCTCACTGCCGCAGGTACGGCACTGGACCCGCTCCACAATGCCCTCACTGTTGTGTAAAACCACCGTGTGGGTCAGGAGCAGCTTGCATTTTGTACACTGGGTCTCCAAAATCTGGGCCACAGGCGTTCGGTCTTTATCCTTGGTTGTCATAATGTTCCCTTCAAAGGGTAAAAGGTTAGCATGTTTAAGCTCTCCCCAAAAAAGCCGTAAGTCGCTTGATCGCTTCATCGAGGGTTTCATCTTTCTTACAGAAACAGAACCTGGCCAATTCTTTTCCCCGGCTCCTGTTGTTCCAGAAGCAGGAACAGGGGATGGCCGCTACACCTGCCTTTTCAGTCAGCATGCGGCAGAACAATACATCATCGTCAAATCCCAGACTTCGAATGTCCACCAGCAGATAGTAAGTGCCGGCGGTTGGGAAAACCTGGAGTCCCAGACCCGCCAGCGCATCGGACAGACGATTTCGTTTCTTTGTATAGTCGACCAGAAGCTCCTGGTAGTAACTGTCCGGAAAATCAATGGCAAAGGCCATGGCCTCCTGTAAGGGGCCCTGCCCGCAGAAGGTAATGAACTGATGACTCATGCGGACGGCTCGTGACAAATCGGGCGCCGCGATCACATAGCCGATCTTCCAGCCGGTCATGGAAAAGGTTTTGGCCGTAGATGAAATGACAAAACAGCGGTCCTTGAGTTCGGGAATGGTCAAAAGCGTGGCATGTTCCCGGCCGTCATAGACCAGATGTTCGTAGACTTCGTCTCCGATGGCATACGCGTCATACTGTTTACACAGTTCCCCGATATGTGAAAGTTCCTCCCGGGTAAAGGTCTTGCAGCAGGGATTCTGCGGGTTGTTGATCACAATGGCTTTGGTCCTGGGGTTGAAAGCCTCGGCCAGTTTTTCCCTGGGCAACGCAAACTCCGAACCTTCCAGCGACACATAGCGGATTTTCGCCCCGGCCATGGCCGACACCGGCGCATAGGTCTCATAACTGGGTTCCAGAAGGATCACTTCATCCCCTTGTTCCAGGATGCCCAAGAGCGTTGCACACAACCCTTCCGTAGCACCGCTGGTGACCGTAACTTCCGTATCCGGGTCCACCTTCAAATCATAGAAACGCTCCATTTTTCGCGCCACAGCTTCCCGAAGTGCGGGAATGCCATATGACAGAACATATTGGTTCGGCCCCCGTTTGATCGCTTCAGCCGCCTTGTGACGTATGGCCTCAGGCCCGTCAAAATCGGGGAATCCCTGAGAGAGATTAACGGCGCCATGGGCATTGGCCAGAACGCTCATCTCGGTAAAAATAGATGTTCCAAAAGGTCGAAGCGCGTTTACCACGACCTCTTTTTTTTCGTTTTGATCTCCACTATGCAATTCAAATCCTCCTGGATCTAACCTGAACCTAAAAAGAAGCCTCCAATGTCTCAAAAAAGGCTTCCAGCCGTGTGCGGGTCTGCTCCTCAGAAAAGGCGCGGAAATCGGTGATATCCGCCTCAATAATCACCGAAGGGATTTCCAGACGGTCCATGAGAATGCGTCTGAGGTCGTACTGGCCCACGGAATAGGGTTTGCAGCTTCTGGCCGAATGGATGACCAGACCATCCACCTGGTAATCCTTGATCAGACGTTCCATCAATTCCAACCGGTGGTTAAGGCTGTTGTTCAGAATCACCTGGGCATAGGTTCGGGCCATGGACTCAAAGGGCTTCTCCACATCCATATGGGATGAGGTTTCAGCCCAGGCATTGGTGTAGGTGGCAGTCACAAAATTCATGCCCCTTTCAGCAAAAAGATTGGAAAAATCACGCACCTTGTACCAGATGGCGATATTGTCCCACATGAGCCTTTTCCGTTCATCCCGAATGGCGCCGATACCCTGATCAATCCGGTCCCTCAGCTCCGCCAGGAGGGTCTGATAGTACTCCAGAGCCACGGGAAGGCCCCTGAGGGAAACGATGGGCGCCAGATGAACAAAGGCGTCAAAAATGGTCATGGGCGCGGGCTTATGCTGCATGGTCTCCAGAATCTGCCCCCAGGCCAGCGACGCATCTTTTGCCGAATGGATCACCCGGCTGAAGGTTTCTTCATTAAAGTCGTTTCCGCTCACTTCTTCCAGAACGGGAATCATTTCCTTCAACTGATCCACCATGTAATGAATATCTTCACGCCGAATGTCTTTAAAATTATATGGGGTATCAAAAAGCAGCAGGGGAACTTTCAAGCGATGGGCCAGCACCCGGTACCAGTATAAAACGGTTTGACAAATGTTGTTGGAGGCAAACAGGAGATCCGGCTGGGGCAGTTTTCCCACGGGGGTTTTTCCGGAAAGCGCGTGCCCCAGGTCGATGCGGGCATAGGAACAAAGGTCCTGATGATATCCATGGTCTTCAGCAATACCGCAATACTCGGGCCCCAGGCGCTGTGCACCGCACAATGCCCCATGATTTTCGGGATATATGGTGTAAAAATCAAAGGCCCGAAGCAGTTCCACGGGCGCGCCGCTGGTGACCCAGGCCACAGGTTTGGCCCCCTTTGCGTACCGGGCGAGGAAATAATGACGGGTCATGATTTCCTTCAGGCGAACGGCGCATTTAAGCCTGGGGCCAAAGGGAGAACGGGTAGATGCAGGGCGTTTCTTTTTTGATTTTGCCGCAAGCCCCATCACCAGGGGGGCCCCCAGGTCCTTCATGACATGGTAAGATAGACGTTTTGCCAAAGGCATGGATTCAATTCCTCACGTTAGCATCTCAACAAACGCTTCCACCCGCGTTGCCAGTTGGCCGCTCAGGGGCTGGTTTACTTCCAGATCCAGAAGCAGGATTTTCATACCCGCATCTTTTGCCGCCGCCACCATCTGGGGCACATCAAACCATTCCGGTTCACAAAATTTGATGCCGCAGAAGATGATCCCCTGAGCATCGGATTTACGAACTTTATCCATCATGAAGTCAATCCGATCCTGAATGGGTGACCCCCGGGTGGGACAGGGCGGCATGGCGAAATAGTTTTCAACCAGAATTTCATAGGGGTCTTGAGCCCTTCCAAGGGTCAACGGCATTCGCCTGTTGCAGTTCAAGAGATCGTCGTCTACCACCCGAACGCCCTGCTGATCCAGAAGGTGCAGGATTTCCGGGTGGGGAAGAATGCCGCTCAGGATGATTGCGGGACCCTTTGAATTCTCACCTTTTGAAACCGCCAGAAAGGTCTCAAAACCCGAAACGAAATCATCCGGGTGCAGGTATTCCGCCAGCCGGACATTGCGGTAAAAAGACGTATTGGAAACGGCAAGCGCACCCATACGTCTCAATTCATAGGCATCCGCAAGTCGTTTCTGCATGTCCATCCCCTGGCCCACCCGCCGCTTCAGCTCATGCGGGTCTACAGGTTCAAAAAGTTTTTCCAGCTCACCGGTAAGAGATTTGAGCTGACTGAGATAATAATCGCGGGAACCTTTTCCAAAAGGCGCTTTCGGGTGATAAAAAAAGCAACAGGGAATTTCGAGCCCCAGATAGTCATTGACGATGGACGCCAGGTTCTGAATGGAATCACAGGTGTGGGGGAAAAGAAATCCATCCAGCATACGGGCCTTTCCCTGAAGGATCAGCTCCAGGCCGGACCTGACCACAGAGCAGATATACGGCTGAAGATGCGCATTGGCGTTCACCGTTTCCAACGGCGGATCCCAGATCTCCACGGGAATGGCATTCATGGCCCAGAAAATCTCCCTGGGGTACTGGGCCGGAAAAACACCGAAAAGGCGTCTTCCCATCTCTTTCTGCCGGCGCAGATACGCGCTTCGGGTCATGCTGTTTCCTTTCTGATCCGGTCAACATTGATATGAACACCTAGTCGGCACTCTAAAAGAAGTGCGCGCAATCTGTCAAGGTTCATATCCCCTTGACAGACCATCTCATTTTTCATATTTTTCTCCGCAGAATTGAAAAATTATTTTAGCACTTTCTGAATCATTCCAAAATCTCCTATTTGAGGAGCAATACCATTGGCAGCCGATAAAACCCATCACTCACCAGAATCCGCGCTGTTTATTCGCGACCACCTGGCAGGATACCGTACGGAACTGGCCAATCGCAGGACCCTGCTGGCCTACATTCGCACCGTTCTGTCTCTGGTTGCGGCGGCACTGGTCTTTATCAAATTCTGGAATCACAACGTTGTGATAGCGCTGGGATGGACGCTTCTCCCCATCGCCGCCGTCATTCTCATCCGGGGGTTGTTGATCTACAGGAGAATAAACCGGGTTGTTCGCCGGGAAGAAGAAAGAACAGGGGAAACTGAAAGTCCTTTTGTCCAAACCAAAACCAAGAAAAAAGGGTGATGGGCCGTCAAATCAAAAAATACATCCCCGGGGCCTTAGCGCTTGAAAGGAAAAAATGGGTATGCGATGCAACAAAAGCCCTTATCCGCATCACCTTTTCTCCTTTTTACCTGCTTGAAACCCGCGGCAGCGAATACCTGCCAAGTGGAAAAGCCTTCCTGATGCTGTCCAAACACCAATGCTGGCAGGATATTCCCCTCATTTCCGTTGCCACCCCGCGGCCCCTCTATTACGTGGCCAAACACGAGCTCTTTGAAAATCCCATCATCAGCCGGCTCCTTAAATTCCAGGGAGGCATTCCGCTTAATCGACAAAACCCGCTCAAGAGCAGAGATGCCATCAGAGCCATGATTCACTTTCTTAAAAAAGGAGAGGGCGTGGTGGTTTTCCCTGAAGGCACCTACTATCCCAACCGGATGGGCCCCGGAAAGGGTGGTATCCTGAAACTCATCATTTCACGATTGTCATTGCCCCTCATCCCCGTAGGGTTTCGCTATCGAAAGGAAGGACTCAGAACCCGCGTAACGGTTTCTTTCGGCAAACCTGTTTATCACGGAAAACAAACATCAAGGGATGAAACCCTTGACCGGCTCATGGAGGCCATTGCGGAACTCTCCGGTTTGAAAACACAAAATTAAGGAAACAAGCCCATGAACAAAACGAAAGATATATTTGAAATGATTGATGGTTACCGAGATGAGGTCATTCAACTACAACGGGATCTGACGGCACGGGTGGCCCTGGGTCCATCAAACGGCGGATCCGGCGAACATGAAAAGGTGGATTTTATCCATCAACTGTTGCGCAACATGAACCCGGATATGATTCAAGAAATCCACGCGCCCGACGAAAAAGCCCGGGACGGTTATCGCCCCAACCTGATCGCCAGGTGGGAAGGCATTCAAAAGGATTCAGTGGTGTGGGTCCTGGCCCACGCAGACGTTGTGCCGCCGGGAAATCTGTCCCTGTGGGATTCCGACCCTTACCAGATCGAGGTGGATGGCGACCGCATCATCGGCAGGGGCGTCGAAGATAACCAGCATGGTTTCGTGAGCGCCTGTCTCGCGCTCAAAGCCATACTGGATTCCGGGGAGGTATTGAAACGGTCCGTCGGACTGATCGTCGTGGCGGATGAAGAGACGGGGAGCCGGTACGGGCTCAGTTACCTGTTAAAACATCATGGTGATATCTTCAGTCCAAAAGATCTGATCATTGTCCCCGACGCGGGAAACGAGGACGGCACCATGATTGAAATCGCCGAAAAATCCATGCTCTGGCTCAAGTTTACCGTAAACGGCCGACAATGCCATGCGAGCACCCCCCATAAGGGGAAAAACTCTCTGGTGGGAGCGGCCAGGCTGATCGTGGCCCTGGGAGAGCTCAAAGAAAAATTTTCGACTTCAAATCCCCTTTTCAGCCCGCCTGTTTCCACTTTTGAACCCACTAAATTTCTTGCCAATGTTTCCAATGTCAATACCATTCCGGGAAAAGAAACATTTTATATGGACTGCCGAATCCTGCCCGAACACCCTGTGGATGAGGTCATTGAAACCGCACGACAAATTGCTTCAAGGGTGGCGGCTGAACTGGCACTCAATATGGAACTGGAAACCGAACATCGGCATGACGCGCCTTCCCCGACCCCGGCCACTGCGCCCGTGGTGGCGGCACTGAAAAAGGCTGTAATGAACGTCACGGGACGCGAGGCAAAGCCCATGGGCATCGGCGGCGGCACGGTGGCGGCTTTTTTCCGGGAAGCCGGCCTTCCCGCGGCGGTGTGGTCCACCTGTCCGGATACGGCCCACCAACCCAATGAGTACTGCCTGATTTCCCAGGTCATCACTGATGCCAAGGTATTTGCCGCCATTTACCAGGGTGATGAAAGCGCATAAAGGCTGATACTGAACCGCCGGCATGCTGTTTTTTTTGAATTGACACCATTATCACAAAAAGATACCGTGACTCTCGGAAGAAATCAGAGATTTTTTTTAACACATCACAATCAGGGAACATTTCATGAAGGTCAAATTCTGGGGAACAAGAGGTTCCATCGCGGCACCGGGGAGAGACACCATTGTTTACGGAGGAAACACGTGCTGCGTTGAGATTCTGCTGAATTGCAAAGAAACGGTCGTTATTGATTCGGGATCCGGCATACGGCCCCTCGGGGATCACCTGATGGCCACTAGAGAAACGGTGGACATTCACCTGTTAATGACCCATGTGCACTGGGACCACGTCCATGGGTTTCCCTTCTTTGACCCGGTTTTCAAGCCCACCACACGAATCGCCGTAGACGGCGCACCCAGATGCATCAAAGGATTGCGCGCCATTTTTGATTCCGGGATTGGGGATGGTTTTTTCCCCATTCGGTTTGAAGATTTAAGGGCCGATATCCATTACCTTGACCAGCTCCGCTACGGACCCTTAAAAATTCAGAATACGACCATCACCACAGTTTCCCTTCAACACCCCCAGGGGGGGTTTGGATTCCGTTTTGAGGAGGATGGCAAATCTTTCGTATTTATCACGGACAATGAGCTGACCCGGAAGATCTGGCGGGGAAAGCGTATTGAAGATTTTGTTCCCTTCTGCCGGGACGCGGATATTCTGGTGCACGACGCTCAGTTTCTCCCGGAAGAAATCGAAGCCCACCGCGGCTGGGGGCATTCGGATTACAGCACAGCTCTGGAACTGGCCCTGAAAGCCGGGGTAAAACATCTGATACTGTTTCACCACGAACCCTCCAGAACGGACCAGGCTGAAGCCCTGATCGAAAAGAAGTGCCGAGAGCTTGCCGTTAAAGACAGCGCGCATATCAAAATCGAGGCGGCCAGAGAAGGCAGTGAACTGACACTTTGATGACCCATCCCAAAAATAAAGAGATCGCACTGGTACTGGGCGGTGCCCGAAGCGGCAAAAGCTCCTGGGCACTTGAATATGTTGAAAATTCATATGATTCCTATATTTTTTTGGCAACTGCTCAAGTCATGGATGAGGAAATGGCGAACCGGGTGCGACTGCACAAAGAAGCCCGGGGACCCAAATGGCAGTTAAGGGAAGAACCACTTGAAATTGCCGACATCCTTGAATCAAGCGGTTGTAACGTCGAAGCCGTCCTCATCGACTGCATGACCATCTGGTTGAGCAATGTTCTGTTGAAAAAGGGAGAAGAAAAGGTCCCGGTATACCAGAATGCCCTCCTTGAAGCCCTGGCCCGGACTGATCAATCGATTATTATTGTCAGCAACGAAGTGGGGACCGGCATTGTTCCGGAGCACCCCCTGGGCAGGCAATACCGGGACATGGCAGGATATTTGAACCAGAAGCTGGCGGCGGTAGCCGATAAAGTGGTCATGACCGTGGCGGGACTCCCCATCTTTTTAAAGCAGCCGTCATGATGGCGGGGATTTGGCTGGCCCGTTCAGCCAGACGCTTTCATTTTGGCAGGGCCGGATAGTCGGCTTTCTTCAGCCATGACATTTGTTCGGGTGGTTTTGAAGCCGGCCGATGGTCACGCGACTTTCGTTCCGGTTGAAATTTTCGTCGGACCTTTTCATCCGGAATCAAGCGGGGAAACAGGGAAAGCTGCAAATAATTGTAGTAGTCGGGACAGGTCATGCCCTTACAGCTTTCACACACGGAGACGTGAACCTTGTGCCGGGTTTTTTTCTGTCTGCAGGTAATGTAAGGCAAGTTATTCTCTCGCCTGTTTTCGTTTTTCCAGTTTCCGGGCCCTTCGTACATTGGACCATCTTTGAAAACCGAAAAATTTTTGAGCTGCCCAGACCATAGGCTTCAGCAGAGGCCCTTCAAAATCCCCGGCCACCTCTTCGAGGAGCGCCTGGATCGGCAGATGCTGGGGGCACGCCTTTTCACATTTCCCGCAATGCTCGCACTGGGAAGCCATTGACGGTTCACCCCCCATGGCCCCGGCCACCCGGCTGAGATAAAAAAGTTCAGCCCCTTTTTTGTCGTTAAACAGGTGTTTTCGGTTGAAGAGTTCAAAACACAACGGGATATCCACACCCGAAGGGCACGGCATGCAGTAACGGCAACCGGTGCAACCGGCTTTGGTCAACGCCCGATAGGTTTCTTCAACCCTTTCGACAAGCCGCAACTCCTCTTTCGTCAGCGAATCCGCATAAGCCTGGTCTGCAACATGTAGATTTTCTTCAATATGAGCCTCTTCGTTCATGCCCGAGAGCACCACCGTCACCTCCGGGTGGTTCCAAATCCATCGCAGGGCCCATTCAACCGGGGTTCGCCGGGTCTCAGCCTCGTCCCACAGGGCCTGGATTTTCGGGGGCGCAGGACGTGCCAGATTGCCGCCGCGAAGCGGTTCCATGATAACCACGGCAAGCCCTTTTTCCGATGCATACCGAAGTCCCTCAGTGCCGGCCTGGTTCTGTTCATCCAGGTAGTTGTACTGGATCTGGCAGAAGACCCAGTCATAGGCATCCACAATCTCTTTGAACGCCTCAATATCGCCGTGAAATGAAAAACCCGCATTGTCAATCAGTCCGCCTGCCTTGGCCTGCTCCAGAAATTCCAGCACACCCAGATTTTTCATCTTTTCCCAGCTCCCGCCGTCAAGGGCATGAAGCAGGTAATAATCAATATGGTCCGTCTTGAGATGATCCATCTGAGCTCTCAGGAGCTGGTCCATATCGGACCGGGATTTCACAGACCATGGCGGCAGTTTGGTGGCCAGTTTGACTTTTTCGCGATATCCATCGCCCAGAGCTCGCCCTAAAAACGGTTCGCTGCCCCCCGCATGGTAGGGCATGGCGGTATCAATGTAATTAACGCCTTGATCAATGGCATAGCGGACCTGCTTTCGGGCCCGTTCTTCATCAATTTTACCACTGCCCGGCTGTCCCCGTTTTTGGGGAAGTCGCATGCACCCAAAACCGAGAACCGACAACCGGTCACCCGTTTTTTCTACCGTACGATACAACATTTTCGCCTCCCGACAATCTGAAAGTTTTCCCTGTTCAGACACCGTCAGCCATAGCCAGTGATGGTTTCACAGCGGTAATCGGCAGAAAATACAAGCGTCGACCTCGCCATAAATTCTTTCCCAAAGGTCTTCGCCGCCAAAGCTCTCCACATAAACCTTCATCTTGGGCTCAGTCCCCGATGGGCGAATGGCAAACCATGAACCATCTTCCAGCGTCACCTTCACCCCGCCAATGGGCGCCCCGTTTCCAGCGGCCGTTGTGGCGACGGATGTAATCGTCAGCCCGGCCAACTCGGAGACCTCCACGGACCCTGGCGTAAGACTTTTCAGAATTTGCCGCTGTTGATCGGAAATAGGCCCGTCCGCTCTCTTATAGAACAGTGCCCCATGTTTCGGGACCAGGACGTCATTATAGATCTCAGCCGGCGTTTTGCCTGTTCTTGCAATCATTTCCGCCGATAAAAGGCCCGCCGCAAAACCGTCCTTGTCCGTGCACCACGGAAGGCCATCCATCCTCAAAAAAGACGCCCCCGCGCTCTCCTCGCCCCCAAAAGCCAATTCACCGTTCAAAAGTCCATCCACAAACCACTTGAACCCCACCGGCACTTCGTAAAGAATTCGACCCATATCCTTGACCACCCGATCGATCATAGTGCTGCTCACCAGGGTCTTGCCGATTTTGAGATCGGAACGCCATGACGGCCGGTGCTGCAACAGATACCAGATGGCCACGGAGAGGTAATGATTGGGGTTCATGAGCCCCGTGGGACACACGATGCCGTGGCGATCGAAATCCGGATCGTTTCCCCAGGCCACATCAAACCGATCGGCTAAGGCAATAAGGTTTGCCATGGCGTAGGGAGACGAGCAGTCCATGCGGATTTCACCATCCCCGTCCAGGGGCATAAACCCGAAAGCCGGATCCACACGGGGGTTTACAATTTCCATATCCAACCCATAGGTTTCAGCGATCACATGCCAGAAATGGACCCCTGATCCCCCCATGGGATCCACGCCCATTCGAACGCCCGCCTCCCGGATGGCCTTCATATCCACCACCTCATCGAGCGCTTTGACAAAAGGGGTGATGAAATCCTCCTTGTGGGTTGTGGATACGGCACAGGCCTTTTGATAGGGGATCCGCTTGATATGGTTTTGATCCTGCCCCATGAGCCGGTTCGCACGATCCTCGATCCAGCGGGTTTCCGCCACATCGGCAGGGCCGCCATGGGGGGGATTGTATTTGAACCCCCCATCACGGGGTGGGTTATGGGAAGGGGTAATGACCACGCCGTCTGCCGGCTGGTTTTTCGGGTCCCGGTTATGCGCCACGATCAGAAAAGAAATCACCGGGGTCGGCGTATACTCATCTTTTTCGTGAATAACCGTTTCAACCCCATTGGCAGCAAGCACCTCCAGGGCGGTCCGAAATGCGGGGATGGAAAGGGCATGGGTATCAAATCCCATGAAAAGAGGTCCCTTGCGACCTTTTTCCGACCGAAAATCACAGATTGCCTGCGCCATGGCGGCCACCTGCATTTCGTTGAAGGTTCCTTTCAAAGCCGACCCCCGATGTCCGGATGTACCGAAAGAAACGGGTCCCGCCGCATCAAGCGTATAATAGGCGGATACCAACTCGGGAATATTTTCCAGCATGGACTCAGGCGCCGGTTTTCCAGCCAATCGATGAAGCGTCATTGCTTGCTCCTTTCAGAAGTAATCCACACGGACAGTCTGCAATTTCCAACCCTTAGAATAGACCTATTTCAGCGCTTTTGACAACCGGAATCTGGAATCAATTGCCCGCATTAAAGGATCCGAGGTTCCGAAGGTTTTCCCCTCTCCCGCTATTTGGTTTGCATTCCCTCAAAAATATCAGTCTTTACCTGCTTCAGAGGATGCGGCGACCGCAGCAATAATGGCTGCACCCTTCCCGGAGCCGTCTTTTGAGTGCACCAATGTTATTTTTTCCGCTTTTTCCCCATAGAGTTCTTCAAACACACCCGTCATTTTGGTGTTGAATCCGGGGTATTTCTCAAAAAGTGACCCATCCATCCCCACCGTGTGCACATCTTTGAGTTTCGGATCTATCCAGGTCAATACCGCGGATATGGCCACCGCCCCGAGCCTGGCAGCCCTGACCGAAACAATCCGACACAGTTGTTGAAGCAGGATTTTATCGTGAAGGGTAATATTTGAAAACCCATTTCGTTTAAAAAACAGGGACACGCCATCAAGGCGATCTGTCCTATCACCTTCCATCCGGGACATATCTTCCGTCTTCAAGGAACCCCTTTCCTGAAAATACTCAGCCGCTTGGGATTCATTTACAAATATGAGATCTCTTCTGATAAGATCCATTAAAACCAGTCTCGTAATCTCCCCCAGGTACATCCCGGATACCATTTTTTCCAGGTACATGGCGCCCGGATTAACCGAAGCTTCGTCCAGGGACCTGTCATAACAGGTGCGCCTTATTTTATCGAAATTACCCCATTCCATATTGACGATCATATGCCCATTAGCATTTACCATGTTCAACTTCTCTATCCTGGAAATCGCCTCCCGGTAACAGGCATTGGTTCCGGTACCCATGATAACGCCCAGATCACAGGCAGGATCGGTATAGCTTCCGGCAGCTAGGGTCCCCACCGTATCATTGGCGAGAGCCGTAATATTGATGCAACGGATATCTTTCCGCCCCAACGCTTCATTTAAGAGCAGAATAACATCCTGTCCCTGCACACCGGTTGCCGTAAACCCTTTTGTCCAGACGATCAGCTTACCTGCGACAATGCCGGTTTGTTCTACCGGAAAAGAAAATGTAAAGGCGAGGTCATGGGTTTTGCCTCTGTCAACATGGTTTTCCGTCAGAAAAGCATCAATACAGCCCGCCATAAAATCAAACAGCGCAACCCCCGTTCCCTGCATATCCTTTTGGGGTATGGCGAATTTGCCGGCGGCCTGGACAGCGGCGTTTCCTTTACCGTCAAGTTTGACGGCCAGTACCCTGAAGTTCGTCCCCCCCAGATCAAGGGCAAGAAACTCGCCCGCTTCGTTTCCTTTCGGTTTGTCGATAAACGAGGGGATCATTTTGAGGGAACTTTCATCACCAGAGAGACCTTTCCCCATTTCAGCGTGAAAATCCGCGATTATGACCCTGATATCATTTACTGAAATTCTAAATAATCTCTCTAAATATGAAAAAAACGCTTCACAGACAAAAGACGAAGCATCCATATCTGTTCCCCCGGCAGTTCTCCGAACTGCAAAAAACATTCAACAAGTTCTGGCTTTTTAATCGCAAAAACTCTATAATCCAGCCAGAAAATACATATCTTTTAGAGCCGGAATACGCAAGCAATAACAATAATATCAATGTTTAGGGAAGCTTTTCCATGATGGATGCCGAACTCATTACGCGCTTGAACACGCTCTGGAAACCGATCTACCCACATCTGGCCCAATGGATTGAACCTTTCACGCCACAAGACACCGGTCATCTTCTGGAAATCGGCCCTTTTTCAGGCGGCATCATCAACTCCCTGCTGACACGCCGACCCACCTTGCAGGGGTTGATCGCCCTTTCGGAAGAAAATGCCGCCCGTGCGATTCGAAAATCATTCGGACCTCCCTGCCCCATACTGATTTCGCCACCGGCACATCTACCCCTGTTACCGACCTTCAACCTGGTGGTCTGCCGGGGGGCCTTTTTCTTCCTCACCCCCGGAATCATAAAAGAATGCCGTCGCATCCTAAAGCCCGGGGGACACGCTATTTTAGGCGGAGGATACGGTCCGGATACGCCGGATAACATTATTTCACCCATTGCCGATGAATCCAAAGACCTCAATTACCGATTGGGGAAAAGGAGACTATCACGTAACAATCTGGAAAAAATGGTCTCAGAAGCGGGTCTTGAAAATGAAAGCACCATCATTGAGGAAGGCGGACTATGGCTTCTGATATCCT
>CAYPQJ010000054.1:0-21611 GCA_964412835.1 uncultured Desulfobacteraceae bacterium
AACTTGCAGGTGCTGCATGAAACCCTTGCCGGGACCGGCCACAAGTTTCTCATTGCCAAGAACGGCGAAAGCGCCCTTGCCATTTCCCGGAAAGCCAAGCCGTCGCTGATCCTGCTGGATATTATGATGCCGGGGATCGACGGGTTTGAAGTGTGTCGCCGTTTGAAAGCCGATCCCGAAACAGAGGCCATCCCGGTGATTTTTCTGACGGCCCTGGGCGATACCAAAGACAAGGTGAAAGGGTTTTCGCTGGGGGCGGTGGACTATGTGTCGAAGCCGTTTCAGGCCGAAGAGGTGATCGCCCGGGTGAACACCCATCTGACCGTAAACCGATTGAGAAAACGCCTTGGGGAGAAAAACCGGGAATTGACTTCCGCAAACGATCTGTTGGAAGAAAGGGTTCGGGCGCGGACACGGGAAATGGTTGAATTGAACCATATTTATGAACGGTTTGTACCGCGGGAATTCATCAGCCTGCTGAAAAAGAAAAGCATCCGGGAAATTCGACTGGGAGACCAGATCAAGCAGCAGATGACGGTCATGTTTGCCGACGTCCGCGATTGGACAACCCTCTCCGAGACCATGTCTCCCCAGGACAATTTTAGTTTCATCAACGGGTATCTGCGACGCGTGAGCCCGGTCATAGAGAAGCATCATGGATTCATTGACCAGTATTACGGGGACGGTGTCATGGCCCTGTTTCCCGACAGCCCCGATGATGCGGTGATGGCGGCCATTGCCATGCACGGGGTTGTGGAGGAATACAATGAAGAACGACAATCTTACGGACTTCTTCCCATGGGTATCGGCGTGGGTCTTCACCTGGGCGACCTGATGCTCGGTATCATCGGGAGCGAAGATCGTATGCAGGGTGCGGTGGTGTCGGACGATGTCAATCTGGCGGCAAGGCTGGAGGGATTAACCCGGATTTACGGCTCTTCGGTTACGTTAAGTGAGCTGACCTTTACCCAATTGAAAGATCCGCATCGATATATGCACCGCTTTGTGGATAAGGTTTCCGTTAAAGGCAAGAAAAAACCGGTGTCCGTGTATGAGGTTTATGACGGGGATCCCAATGAGGTGGCGGTACTGAAAGAGGAAACCAAGGCAGAATTCGAAGCGGGTTTACAGCTTTACTATGACCGAAAATTTTCCGAAGCCAGCGTCAAATTCAGCCAGGTGCTGCAAAAAAGCCCGGAAGACAAGGCTGCCCGCATCTATCTCGAACGTTGCGCCCTCTATATGGTGAAAGGTGTTCCCGAGAACTGGACCGGGGTGGAAATCTTGACCAGGAAATAGTTCAACGAATAATTAGCTTTCGGCGCAACAAATAAATGGTCAGATCTTGACTGTAAGCCCTATTCGATAAACTCATGCGTCAGGCTGGATCTCCGGATGTTTTTTTCGAAGGGAGAGCTTGGCAACCGCTTCAATATGGAATGTATGGGGGAACATGTCAACAGGCTGTATTTCATCTAATTCGTAATCTTCCACCATGGTTTCCAGATCCCTGGCCAGGGTAGTGGGATTGCACGAAACATAAATGATTCGTTGAGGCCCAAGGGACATTGTTTCAGCCAGTACATCTTTGTGCATCCCCGCTCGCGGCGGATCGATGATCATTAAATCCGGCTTAAACCCTATACCCCCTAGTTTTTCACGAATATCGCCACATACAAACCGGCAGTTATGAACGCCGTTTTCTAAAGCATTCCTATTGGCGTCCGCTGTTGCGCTTTGGCTGATCTCTATGCCGGTCACGGAGCGCACCCGGTCTGCCAGGAAAATCGGAATGGTTCCCGTGCCACTGTAAAGATCGAGCACCTTTTCCGTACCTTTTGGATTGGCATAACGGAGTACCTGTTCATACAGTTTCAGGGCAGAGGACGTGTTGGTTTGAAAAAATGAATTTGCCGAAACCCGGAAGCTGAAGGGACCGATTTTGTCATTGATGAATCCATCTCCCCTAAGAATCTTTTCTTTTTCTCCAACGGCAATGGATGCTTTTCGCCCGTTGATATTGTTAACAACCGTTTTGATATCCGAAAATTTTCGGCAAAGGCGGTCCGCCAGGGGCTGAACCGTGGATGCATTTTCTTCCGAGGTCACCAGGTTGACCATCCACTGGTCAAACGCTGCAGAATGCCGGATTGTCAAATAACGCCAGAAACCTTTATGGCTTTTCAAACCGTAAACCGGAACGTCTGATTCCTTTACATATTGACCCACTTCCTTCAAAATGTCGTTTCCCGTTTGCCGCTGCAGCAGGCATGCCGCCATATCAATAACCTTATGATATGTTCCGGGCACGTGGAGCCCCAAGGCAAACCCCTCACTTTTCTCTTTAAAGGGCAGTTCATGGGGAAGATACCATCGCCTGTCAGAGAAGGAAAACTCCATTTTATTTCGGTATCCAAAAATATTTTCCGAAGGGAGCAGTGGCCGAACCATCACATCTTTCAACCTTGCAATATGCTCAAGGGGTTCCTTGATGTGTTCCCTTTTAAAAACCAATTGCTTTTCATAGGCTACATGCTGCCACTGGCACCCACCGCAGTAGCCGGCGTATGGACAGGCAGTTTCAATTCGATCAGAGGATGCATCCAGTAATTCTACGAGAGCCGCCTCCGCATAATCCTTCTTTTTCTTGAATATCCTGGCCAGGATTCTGTCACCGGGCACAGTCCCCCGCACAAAGATCACAAATCCATCCAGACGGGCGATACCGCGCCCCCCATAGGCCATCTTTACAATGTTCAGTTCAACCGTATGCCCTTTTCGCAATTTCATTTTAATGCACTCAATATTTGGAGCGTTTATCCCCTTAAATTTGACAAAATCATAAAATTTTTTGGTCGACGAGGGCTGATTTTAATGATATCTATGGCCAAAGTCAATGGCGCTGCAGATCCGCAAGCCGTTCTATGCTGATGACCATTCGCCATCAGTAAGGTTGTTATAGGACCACTTTATCATGGACCGCTAATGGTTAAGACAGGAATTTGATATGGCAGGAAAATTTGTAAATACGATTTCACGTGGACATTTGGGGCTTTTGCTGTTTCTGCTGATCGCTTTCGGTTCACCGGCATTGGCCCCTTGTATGGACAACAATACTGAAGACAAAAGTGAAACCATTGAACCCGCGCTCATCAAAGACAAAGGCGACGACGGCATTCTCATCGACAACCGGCGATATCGGATTACCGAATCGACCATTATTCTTGATCTGTTGGGTAAAGAGATCCCATTGTGCGACCTGCCCGTTCCATGTGAAGCCCTGGTGGAATACAAAAAAATTAAAGGACTGGACCCCATCTGCCTTCGCATAGAGATGCGGCGACTTCTGGAAGACTCAAAGGATAAAGAGTGATAGACCTGTTTCGGGCGCAGGTTTGCGTTCACAGCGTTTTATCAAAGATCTAACCAAAGATATTGGAAATTGGATCAGACACAGCAAATTCTCAGTCCTCTAATTTCAAATTTCCAATTTCCAGTTTCACCAAAACTATCTGTATGTAAAAGGGGTTACAGTACTTCTGAGAGATAATCTCTCAGATTCAATGTGTAAGACATGCTCGCCAATCTGAAAATCCATAATTTCGCCATTATCGACAATCTGTCACTCACCCTTAATAATGGCCTTAACACACTTTCCGGTGAAACGGGTGCCGGTAAATCCGTCATCATCAACGCCATCAATCTTATTCTGGGAACAAGATCTTCCGCAGACCTGATTCGCACCGGTTGCGGGGAAGCATCGGTTGAGGCACATTTTGTTTTTCCCGGCAATCCGGAATTAAGGCAGCTGCTACGGGAATTGAAAATTAAATTTAACGGTGAACTGACCATCAAAAGAATCATTTTCCGTGAAGGACGAAACAAGGTATTCATGAATGATTCCCCGGCCACACTTCAGATGCTGGCCCTTTTGGCCCCGTATATGGTCAGTGTTTCCGGCCAACATGCCCATCAACACCTTTTGAAACCGGAGAATTACCTTTACCTGCTCGATGAGTTCAGCGGACTGGAAAAGGACCGAAATTATTTCAGCGGCCAGTTTGAAAAATATCAGACATTAAGAGATAGAATCAGGGACGGTGAAAAACAAATTGCCGAACACCGGGAACGCCAGGAACTGGGCAGGTTTCAGCTGCAGGAAATTGAGCATGTAGAACCCAAACCCGGTGAAGACGAGGCGCTGAAAGAGGAAAAGGTCCGGCTTCAGCATGCCGAGGACCTGCTGGAAATCGCTCGAAATGGATATCAAACCCTCTATGAAAACAATGATGCCATTTTCTCAGTCCTTTCCCGCTGCAGCAAGAGTGTCTCAAAAGGCGCCCAATTGGACAAACACCTTCTGCCCGTAGCGGCTGCACTCGCTGAAATTGAAATCAACATTGAGGATGTATCCTTTGCGCTAAGGGATTTTCAAGAAACGGTTCAGATTGATCCCAAGCGGTTGACGGCCGTATCCGACAGGCTTGATGCATTAAACGGGCTTAAACGAAAATATGGCGGCACCATTGAAGACGTCTTGCGTTTCAAGCAGAAGCTGGCCTCCCGGGTTGATGATCTGATTAAAAGGAAAGAGGCCTTGGCAACACTCATCAAGCAACGTAGGGCAATGGAAAGAAATCTGATTGAGCAGGCTGACCACCTTTCCCGGAAAAGGCGGGAGGGTGCGTTAAGGCTTAAGGCGGCAGTGGAAAGGGAACTTCAACAACTGCATATGAAAGATACCCGATTTGAGGCCATATTTGAGGAGGACCCGCCGGCAGGGGGTGATTCCAAAGACGATCGTATTAACGCTTTGGGCCCGCACGGCTTTGATCGCGTGGCCTTCATGCTTTCCACCAATCCCGGTGAGGCCTTAAAACCCATGTCAACCATCGTATCAGGGGGCGAACTTTCCAGAATCATGCTGGCCATCAAAACCATCCTCGCCAAAAACGCATCGGTTGAAACCATTGTTTTCGACGAAGTCGACGCCGGCATCAGCGGCGCCACAGCTGAGGTAGTAGGCGAGAAGCTGTTCTCGCTGGCCGCATTTCATCAGATTTTGTGTATCACGCATCTGCCCCAGATTGCCTGCCAGGGCGAAAACCATTTTCTCGTCAAAAAGGAGGTCACCGGCGGTCGAACCCGCGCGACCATCACGGAACTCACACCCGAGGAAAGGGTCCAGGAAATTGCAAGACTTCTCGGGGGCCGGACCACCACATCACACGCCGTGGCACACGCCAAAGACATGCTGGGGGAAAACCGCCATCTGTCTAATAATTGAATTCAAGGACCTCAACAAGAAACCGGCAGGATTAATCTGAACTTTGCTTGTTGATGAGCATGTTCAAGGACTGGTTCCAGCGTTCAATTCTCAACACGGTATGCTGCAGGACCTCAATCAGCATCTCTTTATTGAGAGGCTTCAATAAAAAGTCGCTGGCTCCGCCATCCAAAGCGGCTAACAGGTCATCCAGATTATCCGAAACCGTAATAACGATCACCTGTACACGATTATTGTATATGGCTTTTATTTCGTGCAAAAGCTCTATGCCGCCGATACCCGGCATCCTGAGATCCGTAATCACAATCACAAAATTCTCTTTTTCAAGACGATCCAGCGCCTCTTCACCGGAAAAAACAGACGTCACATTCCAATCTTTCAGGTATTTACCCATCACCTTATGAATGATCGGATCATCATCAACGAAAAGAATGGGCGTATCGGGATCTTGAATCGGGTTCTGATCCTCTTTACAAGCCTTTTCCTGATTTTTCTGCCACAATTTTACCATTTTAAGGATCTATCCCGCCGGAAACAGGCCAAACTTTTGACAAGACAAACAGCGTAACGCCAACCCTGCATATTTAGCCTTGTTTCATGCAAACCCATCGATTGTCAAGGTTTTTTTCCGTCTTGTTCTCCTGCAGGCGATTGAAGATCAAAATCTCACACAAAAGCATGGCAATCCCTTTTTTCTTTGACTTGGTGAAGGGTTCCCCAATATATTAGCAGTATCCTTTTTTAGCTGGAGATCCTCGAACTTCAATTAAAATTCCAAGTGGGACTGAACCATGGCTACAGATTTCTACAAAATCCTTGGCGTTTCCAAGGATGCTTCTGAAGAAATAATCAAAAAGGCCTATCGCAAGCTGGCCCGGAAATGGCACCCTGACATCAACCCGGGCAACAACGAGGCGGAAAATAAATTTAAGGAAATATCCCAGGCCTACGACTGCCTCGGCGACAAAGAAAAAAGAGCGCTTTATGATGAATTTGGAGCTGAAGGTCTTCAAGCCGGTTTTGACGCCAAAAAGGCCAGACAGTATTCCCAAGGGGATGGATTCCAGCAGGGTGAGCGCCGTGGCAGCGGGGAAGGATTTGGTCGTTACCAGAGCTATGAAGATATTTTTGGCGATATTTTCGGTTCCGGCAAGGAATCATCCGGTTTCCGGCCCCAGGCCCCTTTGCGGGGCAGGGATCTCCAGCATGATATGACCATTGATCTTGTTTCAGCGCTGAGAGGTTTTGAAACGGAACTCTCCATGCAAAAAGCCGGAAACTGCGATGCCTGCGGCGGATCCGGAAACGACCCCAATTCCACTTTGAGCACCTGCGCCTATTGTGGTGGCTCCGGACGACTGGACGTTGCAGAGGGGCCCATGCATTTCACCAAACCCTGCCCCCATTGCCAGGGCCACGGCCAGACCGGAAAGCCCTGCACAACATGTGGCGGCAGTGGACAGGTTCTGGGAACTGAAAAAATAAGGGTTGTGGTCCCGAAGGGCGTAAAAGAAGGCTCCAAGGTGCGTATCGCGGGAAAAGGAGAGCCCGCACCCAATGGCGGCCAACCGGGGGACCTATATCTGATCATCCACCTGAAACCCCATCCTTTTCTAAAAAGAATCGGCGACGACCTTTACATGGATGTCCCCGTGACCGTGAGGGAGGCCATGGCGGGGGGAACCATTGACATCCCGACGGTGGACGGATCGGTCAAAATGAAAGTGCCTTCCGGTAGCCAGACCGGAAAAGTACTTCGGTTAAAAGGAAAAGGGGCGCCCCATCTCAAAACAAAAACCAGGGGGAATCTCATGGTCAAGCTGGTGGTTAAAGTGCCTCAGACAGAAGACCCGGAAATTATTGCGGCAGTTCAAAAGATGGATGGCATGTATAAGGAGGACGTGAGAGGCGCCATTAGAATATGATGGCAGGATATACGGCAAAAATCAGGAAATGGGCTTCAGGTTTTTCTCCATTTCCCGGGCCAGGTCTTCCAGAATGGCGTCAAACTGTTTTCGCATGGCAATCATGCTCTTCCGCATTTGCAGAACCACCTCAACACCGGCCAGATTGACGTCCATTTCATCCACCAAAATTTTCGCAAGCCGTACCTTCTCCATTTCACCGGCGGAGAAGGACTTGTCTGACAAACCATCACGACAGGAAGGACACACGATATCTTCTTTTTCCAGATCATTTAAGAAAGTCTCGTTAACCTGAAAAAATTCAACAACCTCCGTGACGCTCCAGTATTTCTTTGTCATACCAACACACCTTGTCATCTAAAGTGAACCTTAACCCAAAGCACCGAATTTGGAACGTTTACAACCGTATACTTTATGTGAATATTATCATAGGAAAAGACCATTGACAAGTTGATTTCAGCAATACCGTTGATCATCAGGATGGCGCAGTGCTTCAAAATTGTCGTGGACTTCTTTTAAAAATCGTGATAGTTTCAAAAATTATTCAAAAATAGGTTCTGGCACTTGGGTGCAAAAGTACGGTTAATGAAAAGGGGAGGAAGTACTGAATGTTATTGAGCCTCATGAGAAAACATGCCAAGAGCTGGCTGATCAAAGCTTTGATTGCAATCATCGCGGTCGTTTTCGTTTTCTATTTCGGATATTCCTTTACAGCTGATCAGGCCTTGAAAATTGCTTATGTAAACGGTGAATTGATCAATGGTCCTGAATATGAAAAAGTTTATAGAGATATGCTCACGTCGCTTCAGGCAAGATATAAAAGCATGTGGAACGACAATATGATCAAAATTTTTAACGTCAAAAAAAGGGCGCTTGAAGCCCTGATCACGCAGCGGCTCATGAGCCAGGCCGCCAAAGAACTGGGTCTTGATGTAACCCAGGAGGAAATCCAGAAAGCGATCATGGACTACCCTGCATTCCAGATAAACGGGCAGTTCGACATGAGACGATACCAAGCGCTGCTCAGCAACAACCATATGAAACCGGAAGATTTTGAGACCAGCTTCACATCCGAATTGCTGGACAAGAAACTTAAACAGTTTCTTTTTGCCTTTCTGAATATCACAGACCGGGAAATCCTGGAATACTACACGTTTGCCAACGAAAAAGTAAAAATTGCCTTTGTTGAGTTCAACCCGGAAAATTTTGAGACGTCAATGAAGATCGACGAGACCCTGCTGAAAACCTATTTTGAAAAAAACAAAGAGCAATATCGAGTTCTTGAGAAAATCAGCGTGCTCTACCTTGAGATCGATCCGAAGAAGTTTGAGGGAGAAATTGAAGTTACCGAAAAGGAAATTGAATCCTATTACGAATACAATGCCAAGATTTACAGCCAACCCAAACAGGTAAAAGCAAGGCATATTTTATTTAAAGTCGAGCAGGACGATACGGAAGAAGTAAAGAATAATATCAAAGAGCGCGCCGAAAAGGTTTTGGGGAAAGCACGCAAAGGAGAGGATTTTGCTGCTCTTGCAGAAGAATATTCTGAAGGTCCCTCAAAATCCCAGGGAGGAGATCTGGGTTATTTTGAAACCGGGCAGATGGAACCGCCTTTTGAAGAAGCGGCCTTTGCATTGAAAAAGGGAGGCATCAGCGAGCTGGTCCAAACCCGCTTTGGATATCACATTATTCTGGTGGAAGACATCAAAGAGGCCGGGATGACCCCATTGGCGCAAGTCAGAGAGGATATTCTGGCCACGTTGACCGGTAACCTTGCAACGGAACTGGCTCACGAAAAGGGATTAACCCTTCTGGATCAGATGCCCTATGACGTAGATCTGCTCTCCTATGGAAGTCAACACGGCCTTACTGCAAAAAACTCCGCCCATTTTTCAAAGAATGCGCCGGTACCCGACATCAAGGGCAGCGAAAAAATAGCGCCGAGCCTGTTTGCTCTGGAGAAAAACGAAGCCAGCGGCATCATTGAGTTGGGGGGGGGATTTTTCATTTTCCAGACAGCTGAGCGTAAAGCAAGCTATCTTCCCGAACTAAAAGAGGTCAAAAAGGCGGTGGAGAAAAAATTTATTGCCCATGAGGCCCGGGCTGCTACAGTATCGGCAGCGGAAAAGTACCTGAAATCGCTGAAAGAAGGTAAGTCCTGGGAAACGATGGCCGCGGAAAAAAGCCTCAAAATCCAGAAACCTGGATTTTTCACCCGGCGGGATCCCATACCCGACATCGGCAACGCACCAGCGTTAAACGAAATGGCCTTCAAGTTGAGAAAAGACAATCCGTATACCCAAAAGCCTTTTGTGAACAATAAAGGGGCCTTTATCATTCGGTGGGAGGGAAATGAAGGGATTGACGAAAAGAAATTCCAGGAAGAGAAAGAGACTTATCGCGATTCACTGACCCAGACAAAACACCAGCGTGTTTTTGAGAGTTGGATTAAGGACCTGAGAAAAAAGGCTGAAATAGAAATCCTTACCCCCGTGGATGAAAACTCGTAACAGATCAGGCTTAGTATTGGCATCAACCGTTTTGCGGGTCCCTGGCCCCAATTTTGAACTTTCTGCCATTGATGGGCAAAACAAAGCCCCCTTCTTCTTCAATATGCGCCGCCAGCTGATAATAGGCTGGGCGATTGAAGCGTGCGGGGAATTCCCCCGCCTTAACCCTGCAGTATAGAACATTCGCTTCTCCCATATACAGGGTATCCGGCATCAGTTCTTCTTCGGTGTCATCACTTAGGTTAAGTACAAACCCGGCCCGCTTGCCGGTTTCCTCATTTACATGGGATACACGTCTGACCACAAAGGCCGTGTCTTCCACATCCACATAGCAGTGTTCCCCCCCCCAGAAAATGATGTACCTGCCCGCATCATCCAATTCCATTTCCTGATAAAAGGCTTGAACAAACTCGCGCCGAATCATCTCGACCCCTTTGTGGAACCATCGTCCTTCCTTGTCAATATGAATCAGACATGGTGGAAGGCCCTCTTCAGTCGGCTGCATTCAGTATCCTTTCCTTAAAAATGTTAATGTGCCTATACATCGCCTGTTGTGACGGCGTCAAGAGAATATCTGATTGCATCCCGTGGCTTAACAATGTAGAATACATTTTTTTAAACTTAACTTCTTTCGGGAGGAGATGGATATGCCGGATGCGGAAGGAATTTTGGAAGCCAGGGAAATCGAGGACATGCCATCTGAAAAAACACAAGGCACCGGGGATTGGATCAAAGGGGCTGACAACCTGGGCTGGGGTATGAAAAACAGGCTTTCTCGCCTGATTGGAACGGATGGGCACTGCCAGTTTCTCCCCATAGACCACGGTTATTTCCAAGGTCCCACGCGATGCCTGGAAAGACCGGCGGAAACCATAAAAGACCTTGCCCCCTATGCGGATGGTTTATTTGTCACGCGTGGCGTGCTCCGGGCCGCCATCGATTTCCGCATTGATACGCCCATTATCCTTCGGGTCTCCGGCGGTACCAGTGTGGTCGGCGAGGATCTTGCCAACGAAATCATTACCACCTCCATCGAAGATATGCTTCGGCTGAATGTTTCGGCTGTGGGCGTTTCCATCTTTGTGGGAAGTGACTACGAACAGGAAACCCTGGAAAACCTGGCGCTTCTCGTAAATGAATGTGAAAATTATGGAATACCCGTCATGGCGGTCACCGCCGTTGGCAAAGAGATGAAAAAAAGGACAGCCCGTTATCTGGCCCTTTCCTGCCGGATTGCAGCAGAGCTGGGCGCCAGGATCGTCAAAACCTATTATTGCGATGACGGCTTTGAAAAGGTCACCATGGGGTGCCCGGTGCCGGTGGTCATTGCCGGCGGTCCCAAATGCGAGACGGCCCTGGAAGTGTTTGAGTTCGTCTATGATGGGCTGCAAAAAGGGGCAATCGGGATCAATCTCGGTAGAAACGTGTGGCAGCATCCCCATCCCCTGGCCGTCATGAAAGCCTTAAATGCCGTAATCCACGGCGGCGCAACACCGGAGCAGGCTCTTGATCTTTTTGAAACCACCAAGGCCGAAAAATCGTAAACACCTTTTATTGATAATGCCATGACTCGAAAAACCATGCGTGTCCTGATGTATTATGCAAACCGGGATGTCCGCCTTGAAACCATGCCGGTTCCTGAAATCGGACCGGATGAGCTGCTCCTGAAGGTTTTTGCCAGCGGCATCTGCGGCAGTGACGTGATGGAGTGGTACAGACGGGACAAGGTACCCCTTGTGCTGGGCCATGAGGTGGCGGGAGTTGTTGTATCAACCGGGAACCAGGTCGAAAGATTCAAGCCCGGCGACCGCGTGGCCGTCACCCATCATGTTCCCTGCAACACCTGCCATTACTGCCTTTCGGGACACCATACGGTTTGCGACACCTTGCTCAGGGGCACCCACTTCGATCCGGGAGGATTTGCGGAATACCTGAGGGTTCCGGGCATCAACGTGGATCGCGGAGTCTTTCCCATCCCTCAGGATATGTCCTATGGCGAAGCCTCATTCATGGAACCCCTGGCCTGTGTATTGCGCGGACAGAAAACTGCCGACCTCAAACCGGGGCAAACGGTCCTGGTCCTGGGAAGCGGCATATCGGGGCTTCTCCACGTGGGTCTTGCCCGCGCCCTCGGAGCGGGTCTGGTTGTGGGCGTCGATACCATTCCTTACCGGCTTCAAAAGGCCAGGGAAATGGGCGCCGATCTTGCCTTACATGGGGACGATGATGTCATAACAGCCCTTCGCCAGGCCAATGAAGGCCGCCTGGCGGATCTGGTGATCATCTGCTTTGATGGATTTATCCCCCTGGCCCTGAAAGCCGTGGAGAAGGGGGGGACGGTGCTGTTTTTCGCCGGTGCCCCCGAGGGCGCCACCCTTCCAGCAACCATCAATGACCTGTTCTGGCGCACGGAAATTACCCTCACCAGCAGTTATGCCGGCGCCCCCGTTGATTGCAAAACAGCGCTTTCATTGATTCGGGAAAAGTCGGTCCCGGTTCTCAAAACAGTCACACACCGATTGGCCCTGGCGGAGGGTCCTTCAGGATTTAAAAACGTTTGTGCGCCCACCGAGCATGACTGCATTAAAGTCATCATTGAACCTCATTTGAAATAGCAAAGTGTCGCGACACAAATCGCAACCAGCCGGCAGTCTGAATTTCGGAGAAGTTTCAAACATGAAAATGAAACAAATTACCCTGGATCACGGCAGCGGCGGGGAAGCCTCCCGAGAGCTGGTGGAAACGGTTTTTCTGAGTCGACTTCACAACGATATCCTGGATCGGATGGACGACAGCGCCGTCATCAACCTTTTTGATCATAACCTGGCCATGACCACCGACTCCTATGTGGTAGATCCCATTTTCTTTCCCGGTGGCAATATCGGCAGTCTCTCCATTCACGGCACCGTCAACGACCTTTCCATGCAGGGGGCAAAACCCCTGTATTTGACCCTGGGGCTCATTTTAGAGGAAGGCTTTCCCCTAAAAGACCTTGAAAAAATCATCGATTCCGCGGCTGAAGCGTCGGAAGAGGCCGGCATAAAAATTGTCGCAGGCGATACCAAAGTGGTCCCCAGAGGCAACGCGGACAAGATCTTCATCAATACCGCGGGCATCGGCATTATCCCCGACGGCATTGATGTGAGCAGCGGTAATGCCCGACCCGGGGATCTGGTAATGATTAACGGTAATATTGGTGATCATGGAATAGCCATTCTGACCAGCCGTGAAGGCCTTTCGTTCAATACACAACTTGAAAGCGACAGCGCATCCCTCAATACCCTGGTGGCTTCGATCCTTAACATCAGTAAAAATGTTCACGTGCTGCGTGATCCCACAAGGGGGGGCGTGGCCACGGCCTTAAATGAAATGGCAATCCAATCCGGTGTGGGCATCCAAATTTTTGAAGAAGACCTTCCCATTTCAAAACCGGCCCTGGCGGCCTCGGAAATTCTGGGCCTGGACCCGCTTTATGTGGCCAATGAAGGGAAGTGCCTGATCGTCGCCCCCCCGGAAGATGCCCATTTGATTCTCTCGTCCATGAAGCAGCACCGCCACGGGAAGAAAGCCCGTATTATCGGGAAGGTCACTTCCGACAATGGGGGAAGGGTGCTTCTGAAAACAAAGATCGGCGGCAACCGCATCCTTGCCATGTTAACCGGTGAGCAACTCCCCAGAATCTGCTAGCCCATGGGCAAACACCTCATCATCATTCTGAGCATTTTGACACTTCTCGCCTATGCATGGCCGGCATGGACCCGGTTTTCAACCACCCCCATGACAACCGCATCTTTCTCCCCCCTTCCCCGCTCAGAATTTTACGGGAACCACACCCCCTTCATGGATCAAGATTTCATCAACCCGGATTCCGGATCCGACATGGTACATGTGGGATCCATTTGTGAAATGCCCAACAAACAGCTGGGTGCGGTCTGGTATGGCGGGACTCGGGAAGGGGCCAAAGATGTGGCGATCTTTTTTTCAAAAAAACCGCCTGGTTCCAGTGCAACCTGGTCAAGTCCGAAGATCATTGTGGATCGAACATCCGCTACCCGGGAACTCAACCGGTACATTCGCAAGGTGGGCAACCCGATCCTCTTTTCAGGCCCGGGGAAGCAGCTCCGGCTGATTTATGTGACCATCACTTTGGGCGGGTGGTCCGGCAGTTCCCTTAACGTGAAAATCTCCCGGGATAGCGGGCACACCTGGACTGACAGCCGGAGACTCACCCTCAGCCCCTTTTTCAACATCAGTGAACTGGTCAAAGGGCGTCCCCTGTCCGTCAACATGAAAGGGGGGGACAATGAAAACAGGGATCATTTTGCCGTTCCCATCTACCATGAATTCTTAGGTTATTTCCCTGAAATCCTTTGGATTGCATTTTCTCGAAAAAATCAGAACTTCATTTATGAGAAAAACCGCATGGCCGGAGGGAATTCCTTCATACAACCTTCAATTGCACCGCTTAACACCCATTCCGCCACCGCCTTTTACCGATGCCTTTCCCCGGCACGGCACATCGCCATGGCCCGAACCGATGATGGCGGCCAAAGCTGGTCTTTGCCGAAGTTTCTTGATCTGCCCAATCCGGATTCAGCCGTGGACGCACTGCCCCTGTCCAAAGGCCGCATCCTCCTGGCCTTCAATGACAGCCCGAACAATCGGGAAATCCTTCAGCTGGCCGTTTCCAGCGATTCCGGCGTCAACTGGATTCGCATCCATACCCTTGAAAACAGCCCGGGCCAGGAATTCTCCTACCCCTATATGATAAAGGGGCAAAACGGATTGATCCATCTGGTCTATACCTGGGAAAGAAAACGGATCAAGCATGTGGTTTTCAGCGAGGCCTGGGTTGATCAAAAACTCGAGCAGGCATTCGAAAAATGACGACGGCATTCTCTTTTGTTTTCCCATTTCTTCTCATGATGGCCCTGTGCCAAAAGGGTATGGAATTACTGGGAAAACGCTCCACGGGATGGACCCCTACCGTTATCCTCGCTGCAATCTCGGCACCGATGGTTATCCTGCCCATGGGAGGCCTGCCCATGGGACGCTGGTTGATCAGCCTTTACGCCAACCCCAGCATTCCACTGACAGCCCTTCTTTTTTCCCGGGTTCTGAAAAATGCATTTCAAACGACCCTTCTAGACACGGGTGCCATTCTAACATGCCGGGGTTTTTCCCTTTTGGCCGGTGCCGCACTTTATCCGATGGCTTTGGGTGCGGGTGCATTTGACCCTTATCCTGCAGGCTGGCATTTTTCCTGGCTTTTTGTTATTCTTCTGAGTATCACTTTGGGGCTGATTTTCCTTAAAAATCGATTTTCCGTGGTTCTTCTGGCAACCATTTTGGCTTACAATCTCCATCTATTGGAATCCGGCAATCTCTGGGATTACCTGGTAGACCCGATTCTGGTTCTGGTGGCCATTGCGGGACTGATCACACGAATTGTTAAAGCATGACGCTATACAGATATATATTCAGGGAAATATGGCCGACTTTTCTGGCGAGCCTCTTTGTTTTTATCTTCATCATGATGGCAGCCCGGATGCTGTCCATCACTGAATTGATTGTAACCCGGGGCGTTCAACTGTCGCAGGTGGCCGGCATGGTGCTTTTCCTGCTCCCCGATATTTTGACCTTCGCACTTCCTGCGGTCACACTGATGAGCGTGGTTGTGGCATTTCTCCGCCTATCCGCTGACAGCGAGATTATTGCCATGAAGTCTTCCGGCATCAGCCTGTACCAGATGTTACCGCCGGTGATCGTTTTCTCCCTGATGGCCTTTGTGGCCTGCCTGACCATTAGCGCTTTCGCCGCTCCCTGGGGAAATCGATCATTCAAAGACCTGCTGTTCAAAATTGCTGAGACAAAAGCGGATCTCGGAATCAAAGAGCGGGTATTCTGTGAACCATTTGGAAATCTGGTCTTCTATGTAAACAGCTTTTCACGGGAGGAAAGGCTGTTAAAAGACGTTTTTGTGGTGGACCGAAGAGATCATGAAACGACAAACACCATCGTCTCCGATGAAGCACGGATTATCATGAGACCAGCAGAAAGAACCATTACCCTGCTATTTCTGAAGGGGACCATTTTTCTGGTTGAAAAGAGCCTTGAAACTTCCCGAACCATTAAATTCAACACCTATTCCCTGAACATCGGGCTTAAAGATGTCTTAGCCGATCTCGCTTCCAGAAAAAAAGCCCCCCATGAACTTTCAGTGAAACAACTGATCGCACAATTGAAAAACACGCCGGATACCCATAAGGAATACAGCCGGATCATGCGAGAACTTCTAGAGAAACTTTCCATCCCTTTGGCCGTGTTTTTCATGGGAATCATCGGGGTTCCCCTCGGTGCTCAAATACGGGGTCAAGGACGCTCGACGGGGGTCAGCGTCAGTCTTCTGGTCTTTTCCCTGTTTTATCTTTGTCTGATGATCATTCGAAGCGTCTGTTCCACGGGGGCCTTTTCTCCGGTTTTCGGCGTATGGATTCCGGATCTTTTTCTGATTGTTTCCGTTATTTATCTCCTTCGCCGTGCTTCGAATGAACGTCCGATCCATCTTCTGCCCCGATTTGCTTTTTTGAGGAAGAAACCAGGGCACTAAAGTCAAAAAGGATGACCCATGCCGTTGTATCTCTCTTTTTTTGGGATAAGCTTTGCCCTTGCACTAATATTAACGCCGGTCATCAGGAAACTGGCATTGAAGTCGGGGCAGGTGGCCGTACCCAGGGACAACCGATGGCACCGTAAAGAGACCGCCCTTCTGGGCGGTGTCGGTATTTTTTCAGCCATAATAATCGCATGGTTATCGGGCGCACTGTGGGCAGGCTGGAGCGCTCTCGGTCAGCCCTATCTTCCCATGGTGCTCTGCGCCTCAGGAATATTTCTGCTGGGCCTCGCTGATGACATTTTCAACATGGACCCCCAGCACAAGCTGGCCGGGCAGGTCATCATCACAGCCATCCTGCTGTTTTTCGGTTTTCGCCTCGGCTGGACGGACTTCAAAACCCTCGACCTGTTTTTTTCCATCCTCTGGATTGTGGGCATCACCAATGCGTTCAACCTTCTCGACAACATGGATGGCCTTTCATGCGGTATCGCTTTTATTGCCGGTGCTTTTCTTTTTCTTTATCACTATCTCAACCCGTCCCCTGACACCTTTTCGGGGCCCGGGCTTTTACTGCTGTGTACGTACCTGGGATCCATCCTCGGCTTTCTGGTGTATAATTTCAATCCCGCCTCCATATTTATGGGGGATGCGGGCAGTCTCTTCATCGGTTTTGTTCTGGCCTGCCTTGCCATGACAGGGAACACGTCAGCTGCGGGCGGAGAAAGCAGCTTTTTCCACCTGCTCTCGGTTATTTTGATACCGGTGCTGATCCTCTTCATCCCCATTCTGGATACGGGTTTTGTCAGCCTCATGCGCAAGCTTTTTCAGAGGCCCATTTCTCAAGGGGGACGGGACCATTCCTCCCACCGCCTGGTGGCCATCGGCTTTTCCGAGAAAAAAGCAGTACTGGTTCTTTATGCATTTTCCGTTGCATCCGGCTTGCTGGCCCTGGCCATAAACCGTCTTAATGTCGGCACCAGTGCGGTTCTTATCGTATTGTATCTGTTGTTTATCCTTTTTTTCTGGATTTATCTGGCCAAGGTCAAAGTCTATTCGGAAAAATCCATAGTCTCCGATCATCCCTCCGGTATGATTACACCCCTGCTCATCGAAATGACCTACCGAAGAAGGCTTTTTGAAGTGCTCCTAGACCTGGTTCTGATTACCGTGGCCTATTATACGGCCTATCTTCTCCGTTTTGAGGGCGTTCTCGGCGCCAACTTTGATTTTTTTCTGAAATCACTTCCCATTGTCATTGCCTGTCAGATTTTGTTCTTTTTCCTTTTCGGTGTTTATCGCGGGTTATGGGAAAACACCAGTGTTCGGGATCTGATCTCTTATGGAAAAGCCATCACCGCAGGAACCATTGCACCCATTCTGCTGCTCTTGTTTCTTTATCGGTTCTACAGCTTTTCCCGGGCCGTGTTTGTGATTTACTGGGGACTCATGTTGATGCTGGTAAGCCTTACCCGCCTCTCTTTCCGCCTGCTGGATGAGGGGGTTCGCCGGGGAAATGAAAAGGGTAAACCCGTCCTGGTTTACGGGGCCGGGCTTGGCGGTCAGATGCTCCTTAAAGAAATCGAAACCAACAAAACCCTATCCATGACCATCAAGGGCTTCATAGACGATAATCGGGATATTCAGCAAAAACGGGTTCGCGGTTATCCGGTGCTGGGAGGAATCAATGACCTTGAGAAGATCCTAGCCGAGCAGGCTGTCAAGGAAATCATCATTTCTTTCAGAGAAAACAGTGCCGATAAAAGGAGGGAAATAAAAAAATTATTGGAAAATCTCGGTGCTGAAGTGGATGTTCGGGAAATGAAACTCACCATCAGTTAGTCATACGGCAGATATCAAAATGGCAAAACCAACGGCAAGAATCAACTGTAACACGAATCCACCTCCGCCATTCAAGCAGTTAACTTTTAAAAGGAATTGAGCTCCATTCTCCTTAGTTCTTCAGGCTTGTTGATATTGGAAAAAGATTTGAGTTCCGGGTCAAACCGTCGCATCTCATGCTCTTCCACATACCGGACAGATACGGACTGAAACAGCTGAATGGTCTGATATACACCCTCATGAATCAACTGCTCGATTTCCGGCAGGCAGTTTTTGGTATAAAGGGCATGGAGCGCTTCAAATTTCCCGGAGAAGGTCGGCACCACCACATCAAAGCCCTGACGAACACTCGCCAGATATCGAATCAAATCAGAATTGAGGAAAGGCATATCACAGGCCACAAAAAAGCCGGCGTTTTCAGAGATGACCTCCAAGCCTGTAAAAATACCCCCCAGAGGACCAAGCCCCTTTATTTTGTCCTCAAACATGGGCAGGTTCAAAAATGCATAGGCGTCCGGGGTATTGGTGATGATCACAATAGAAGGAAACAGGCGTTCCATAACCCGTAACACCCTTTTGATAAGGGGGATACCGTTGATATCGACCAGGGCTTTGTTCTTTCCGTAACGGCTGCTCTTCCCTCCCGCAAGAATAACCCCTGAAACACCGCCTATAAACCCATCGTCCATATCAGTATCCCTTGATTTTGATTGACATCCGCCCACAAAATGATATGGTGAGTTGCTTTTTCAAGCTGTGTGGGCGTTGTTAAAAATGGGGACGGCCACATGCATAAAATCCAGATCAGGCGTTGCTGCCCGGAAAGGAGCATTTTGAGTCGAAACGATTTAATTCAATTGGAGGGCGTCGTTGCCAAAGTCCTTGGCGGTGGTACCATGGAAATTCAATGTAAAAATGACATCACGGTGAGAGGTGTTCTATCAGGCAGAATGAAAAAACACCGGATCAAAGTGATGGTTGGCGACCGTGTTCAGGTCAGCGTATCTCCATATGATACAACCCATGGCTTGATTACCTACCGCTTTTAGGCCTTCGTCCGGTCCGCATCAATCAATCCCTTTCACAGATTTCCACCAGGACGCCGTTGGTTTCTTTGGGATGGATGAATGCGATTTTTGCGCCCCCGGCGCCGTGACGCGGCGTTTGGTCGATCAACCGAACCCCTTTTTCCTTGAGTTCCTCAAGGGACCGGTTGATATCGTCCACGCGAAAAGCGATATGTTGGATCCCCTCACCCCGTTTTTCAATATATTTTGCCACCGGGCCATCGGGTTCTACAGACTCCAGCAATTCCACCTCGCTATCCGTGATGGGGATAAACGCCACATTCACCTTTTGTTCCGCCACCGTTTCAATATCTTCAATATCAAGCCCCAGCACATCCGTGTAGAATTTACCGGCCTGCTCAATGCTTTTGACGGCAATGCCAATGTGATCGATGTTTTTGATTTTCATATTGTTTCCTCCCTTTGTTTCCTCTCTGATAATCCTGATTGAAAAAATGCATCCCCAAATCGCACTTTATTGACCCTACTTTTTCAATAAGGCCTTGCCTTTGGGTTTTGAGGTCATTATTATATCGCTCACGGTAGTGAATTGAAAGAAAGAAATCTTCTAACCCCAAAAGGGTTACTTTGCAATTTGCATTTCGCTCTCATTCCCACGCTCTGCGTGGGAACATTTCGAAGGTGGCCGTCGGCCCGGCGAAAAGAGATCCCTCAAACCCGGAAAGGATGATGATGAAAACCAAAACAATCGTTTGCAGCCTAACCCTTTTTGCTTTATCCATGCTGTTTGTATTGAGCCCTGTATCCGGTTCTTCCGAGGAACCTCAAAAACTGGCCATCCTCCCCTTCACCATGAATTCCGACCGCGACCTTAATTTTCTTCGGGAAGGCATCATGGACATGCTGAGTTCAAGGCTTGCCTGGAAAAACAAGCTCGAAATCATTGAAAAGGGTGTTGTCAAAAAGGAATTTGCCGCAGTGCCGGGACCCATGAATGAATCCAAAGCGCTCACAATCGGCAAGGCGCTCGGAGCGGATTTTGTTATTTTCGGAAGCCTCACCGTATTTGGGGAAAGCGTCAGCCTGGATGCCAAAATCCTGGATGTGAAAAAATCGGAAGTTCTGATCACCGCCTACGATCAGTCAAAGGGCATGGACGGTGTCATTCCCACGGTCAACCAGTTTGCGGAGAACATCAACGCGAAAATTATGGGAAAGGATGTTCCTTACAAGGAACAGAGACCCGGTGAATTTGCACAACAGGGGGGTAACGAGGGCGCGCTGATCGACATCGGCAAGGACGCGACGGGTTCTTACAAAAAGCCTTCGTTCGTTAAACGGTTTAAACTTGAAATCAGGGGCCTGGACGTGGGGGATCTGGACGGTGATGATAAAACCGAACTGGTTTTAATCGATAAAACAAGCGTTTATGTTTATAAATGGCAGAAAAAAGGCCCTTATCTTTTCAAAACCATTGAGGGGAGCTGGTCCCCCAATTACATCTACGTGACGGTGGCTGATCTCGACGAAAACGGCAAAGCTGAAATTTACATCTGCAATCTCACCGCAACCAATGCCGGATCTCTTGTCCTGGAATGGGACGGGGCTAAATTCAAGGAAATCATCCACGGCCAGACATGGCTCATTCGCGTGGTGGATCTGCCGGGCAAGGGAAAAGTAATCCTGGGCCAGAGACGGAACGCTGAAGGCAATTATATTGGCGGCGTTCACCGGTTGAAACGCCAGGGAAATGAACTGGTTTCAGTGGAGGCCCTCAATTTACCCCGGTTCAGCAACGTGTTCAACTTTGCTCAGTCTGATCTTTCCGGAAAAGGATCTGTTTTCACAACGCTCCTCGGCCCCTGGGAACATCTTCAGGTATACAACCCGGCCGGTGAACGGTTATGGAAAAGCGACGACTTTTTTGGCGGAAGCCTCTCCTATATGGCATGGATGGATCCAAATTCATCGGGAAACGATGAGGCCCAAACGGCCGTAAGGGTTTTTATTTCATCCCCTATCTTCACCTACGACGTCAACAAAGACGGAAAAAAAGAAGTGGTCATCTGTAAAAACAATTCCAAAGCCGGCAGATTATTTACGGATTTTCGGTGGTTCGGCAGCGGACGGGTTCATTTCATGGACTGGGATGAAGCCGGTCTCGTTTCCCGGTGGACCAGCCAGAAGCTTTCCGGAACGGTTGTGGGGTACCAGGTGGCGGATGTGGACAACGACGGCTTGAAGGAACTGGTGGTGGCCAATGTCACCAGCGAAAGTTATTTTATCGGACTGCCCAAAAGCAGGCTGGTGGTATATGATCTCGAGTGAAATCACGCAGCCAACCGCTGCCTGACTTCTTCCAGACCTTGTTCCAGTCGGAACAACCGCGCATCGTTTCTGGCC
>CAYPQJ010000055.1:0-8372 GCA_964412835.1 uncultured Desulfobacteraceae bacterium
CTGGGGTTTCGTTTCGGGCTCAGGGGCGTTTATTTTGTGATCCTGACCATCGCCTTTGCGGAAATCACGCGCCTGATCGTTTCCCACGTGGAAGCACTCGGGTCCTTTTCGGGGATCTTTCTGGATTTCAACCCTTCCTTCTGGAATTTTCAGTTCAGGGGGAATGTGCCCTACTATTACATTGCCCTGGGGTTCATGGTGTTTTCCATTATTGTGGTTCGCATTCTGGAGATATCAAGGGCCGGGCGATTCATGGTGGCCATCCGGGAGGATGAGGAAGCCGCCCAGGCCCTGGGCGTCAACGCATTCAAGTACAATATGATCGCCATTGCGTTAAGCGCGTTCATGACCTCTTTGGCCGGCACTTTTTACGCCAACTATATCTTTTATCTTCATCCCGACACCCTGTTCGGTATGGCCCTCAGCATAGAACTGATCCTGCGCCCCATCATCGGGGGTCTCGGGACTATTCTGGGCCCGGTCCTGGGATCGTTTATCCTCACGCCCCTTTCGGAGATCTCCAGGGCCTACTTTACAAAGGGGGGATTTGAGGGGCTTCATTTGATTCTGTATGGGGTTATCGCGGTTCTCGTGGTGCTCTTTATGCCGAAAGGGATCATCTATTACGTTAAGAAATGGTTGAATCCGCTGTTGCGGCTGGATAGGAAACATCCGGGTTATCAGGAAAATGGGAAAGAGGCTGAAGCGGAATCGTGAGCATCCTGAAGGTAACAAAACTGAACAAACGGTTCGGGGGCCTGACGGCCATTTCGAACCTCTCTTTTGAATTGGGGCAGGGCGAAATCCTGGGGTTAATCGGCCCCAACGGCGCGGGCAAAACCACCGTATTCAACTGCCTGAGCGGCTTTTATGCGCCTGACGCAGGAGAGATGATTTTTTCCGAGAAATCCTTGTTGGGCATGCAGCCCTATCGGGTATGCCAGGCGGGTCTTGCCCGAACTTTCCAGATTGTGAAGCCTTTTCTGACCATATCGGTTCTGGATAATGTGATGGTGGGCGCCATGATACGGGAAACCTCCATTAAAAAGGCCCGTGAAGCGTCCATGGAGATTATCCATTGGGCGGGCTTGGGTCCCATGGCCCACAAGGATGCCGAGGGGCTGCCCCTTCCCCTCAGGAAAAGGCTGGAGATGGCACGCGCCCTGGCGACCCGGCCCAAACTTCTCCTCCTTGACGAGGTGATGGCCGGGTTGAATCCCACGGAAGTTTCGGAGATCATTGAACTGATCCGGGAAGTCAACAAAAAGGGTGTATCCATCTTGCTCATAGAACATGTCATGCAGGGAATCATGGCCCTTTCAGAGCGGGTGCTGGTCATCAATTACGGCAGCAGAATTGCCGAAGGGACGCCTGCGGAAGTAGTGAAAAATGAGAAAGTCATTGAGGCCTACCTCGGCAAGGAGTTTCTCAATGCTCAGGGTTGATGGCATAGACGTCTTCTACGGGGATCTTCAGGCTTTGAGAGGCGTCGGTTTTGAGGCGGGCGAAGGGGAGGTGGTGTCCGTTATCGGTTCCAACGGCGCCGGGAAATCAACCACCCTCAAAACCGTCTCCGGCATTCTCCGCCCCCGGAACGGAAAAATTGAATTTGAGGGGGAAGATATCAGCCGAGCCTCCACGACCCGGATTGTTAAAATGGGGATCAGCCATATTCCTGAAGGACGACAGCTTTTTCCCACCATGACGGTGGAGGAAAACCTTGAAATGGGGGCGCAGTTTCCCCATATGAAGAAGGTTCGACGGGAAACCATGGCGGAAGTCTTCGGGTTTTTTCCCCGGTTGAAGGAAAGGCTCAACCAGAAGGCGGGAACTCTCAGCGGCGGCGAACAGCAGATGGTGGCTATCGGGAGGGGATTGATGTCCAGACCCAGGCTCATGATGTTTGATGAACCCTCCCTGGGTCTTGCACCGCTTTTGGTCACCACCATATTTGAGATTATCCGTAAGATCAATGAGAAGAATACCGCAATCCTTCTCATTGAACAGAATGTATTTCACGCTCTGACCATCTCGGATCGGGGATATGTCCTCGAAAACGGAGAAATCGCCCTGAGTGGCGAGGGGCAATGGCTCCTGGAAAATCCGCATATCCGGAAGACCTATCTGGGGCTGTAGGAGCGAAAAATTTTTCGCCCCTACTTCATGATTCGAAATTCCTTGTTCGATATTGGATATTCATTTTAGAAACTTTAGATGATTTTGGCAATTTTTTTAAACGCGGACGAAGAGGAATAAAATGGGAAACAAGAAGGTATTTCATACGGAAAAAGCCGCAGTTACAGGCGGTCCCTATGCCCAGGCGATTATTCATGACGGGCTCATCTACACTGCGGGACAGGGCGCCATCGACCCGGAGACGAACCAGATCAGGCTGGGAACCGTGGAGGAAGAAGCGGAGCTGGCTTTACAGAACCTGAAAATCATCCTGGAAGAAGCGGGATCGTCTTTGATGAATGTTTTGAAAGTGACCGTTTACCTGCTTGATATGGAAGAATTCGCCCGGTTTAACGTGGTTTACAGAAAATATTTCGGTGAGGATCTCCCAGCCAGAACATGCATCCAGGCGGCGTGCCTCCCCTTTGAAACGCGGGTTGAAATTGAGGCAATTGCTCACATTTGAGATACCGCGCGCTTTCCCTTGGCATTACACACCCATCCCCGCGACGGAGAAATCCCCATGAAATGGATCAAACGCCTGTTATACCTGATGATATTCCTGGCAATCGCCTATTTTGCCCTGGTGTTTTTTCTGCCGTACCTGAATGACTACCAGAAGGACGGAGAACTGAAGCTGCCGGGTCTGGAAAAGGGTGTCACCGTAAAGCGGGATGAAAAGGGGATGGCCTATATTTATGCGGAGAACCTCCATGATGCCATTATGGCCCAAGGATTTGTGACCGCACAGGATCGATTGTTTCAGATGCAGTTGACCCGGCTTTTTGCCCAGGGCCGAATCTGTGAGCTGGCAGGGGAAAAGGCCCGGGCCCTTGATACTCGCATGCGCACCATCGGGATTCATCGTATCGCTAAAAAGCAGGCAGAGATGCTAAACCGGCAAACCCGGGATTATTTTCAGTGGTATGTGGATGGCGTGAACGCTTTCATCAAGGATTGTCCAAATGATGTTCACCTGGAATTCAAACTTGCGGGGATAAAGCCTGAACCCTGGACCCTGACCGACTCACTCTCTATTTTATACTATATGGGCTTTTCCACTTCAGCCAATATCCATACGGAGATTGTTTCCCAGATGCTCATAGAGGCGGTGGGTCTTAACAAGGCCATGGAAATCATGCCCATAAACATCAATCCCGATGACCCCACGGACAAAAATGCGTCATCACCACATGCCTTAGCGGTATCGTACGGATTTCCGCTCTCCGATTATGAAAAGCTTTTTGCCATTACAAACGATCGGCATCTAAGGGTGGGCAGCAATAACTGGGCGGTTTCACCAGGGCTATCTTCCGGCGGGAAACCGGTTCTGGCGGGAGATCCCCATCTTGATACCAGAATCCTGCCCGGGGTATGGTATCCGCTTGGCATGATAACCCCTGAATTCAGGGTTGTCGGTGCCAACATTCCCGGATTACCGGGGTTTGTCATAGGGAGAACATCTTATGTTTCAATAGCTGCTACAAACAATTATGGAGATATGCAGGATCTATACGTGGAAACCATTGACCCGACCCGATCCGATCACTATCTGGAGGGAACGGTTTCTTACCCGTTCCAGGTCATTGAAGAAAAGCTCAAAATAAAAGATAAAGAAGCGCCCGGTGGATACCGTGAAGAAAAGATCAAGATCAGAGCCACAAAAAGAGGTCCGGTCGTTTCAAAAGTGTTGAAAGGTCTTGAAACCGACAAGGTCATCACTTTGCGCTGGGCCCCTGTTGAAAGCATGGGCGACCGTATTGGAATCACACAATTTATGACGGCAAAGTCGGTGCATGAAATGCACAAGGCCCTGGAAGACTATCCCATGGTCTGTCTCAACTGGGTTTTTTCCGATACATCGGGGAATATCGGATACCGGGCGAGCGGAAAAATCCCCATTCGTTCCAACAATGATGGTACGGTTCCCTACAGGGTAGTGGACGGTGATGACAACTGGAAAGGCTGGATTCCACAATCCCGCATGCCCAACAGTACAAACCCTGAGAAAGGATGGGTGGGAACCTGCAATCACAAAGTGGTTTCCAGCGACTACCCCTATTATTACTCTTCCCATTTCTCACCATCCTACCGGTACAGAAGATTGAAGGAACTGCTGAACAGCCCTAGGCCCAAAAACGTGAATGACCATTGGCAATATCAGCGGGACGAAAAAAATCTCATGGCTGAAAAAATTGCTCCGATCATGGCAAAGGCCCTGTTAGCCCATAACGACACAAAAGAAATGGGAAAAATTCTCTCGGGTTGGAATTTCATGGACCAGCCGGATCTTGCCGCCCCCACAATTTTTCAAACCACCTACCTCGCTTTCGCCAGGCTGGTGTTTGAAGATGAACTGGGGGAAAAAACAACGGACACCTTTCTGAACAACTGGTATTTCTGGCAGGAACGCCTGGAAAAAATGGTTATTGAAGGTTCGTCAAATTGGTTTGATAATATCAACACAAAGGAAAAAGTTGAAACATGGAACGATCTTTTCCATGAAGCAGCTTTGAAAGCCGAAGCCCAACTCAGTGAAAAGTTCGGTAACGACCCCCACAATTGGCTCTGGGGAAAGGTACATACGCTCGAACTGGTCAGTCCCCTTCGTCGAAACGGCCCGGGAAAAGAACTCCTTGGAAGCGGTCAAATGCCCATGGGAGGGTCCGGGGAGACGCTTTACAGGGGTCTTTATGAACCAAACAACCCTTTTTCGGTAAAAGTTTCCGCTTCACTCCGTATGGTTGCCGACATGTCTGATGATGAAAAAGTGGCCGCAGTGCTACCGGGAGGGGTTACGGGACGTCTTTTCAGCCCGCACCAGAAGGATCAGGTTCAGTCCTTCATGGATGGGAGCAAACTTTACTGGTGGTTCAGCGACGAGGCGATTAACGAACACACGGAGCACACCCTGCAACTCAAACCTTGAACCCCATAAACCAAAAAATATCGAGCCGGCAACGAAAAATGTTTGTCAAAAGCAAGATACCCTTGCCAAATCCCTGACACTGCGATAGATTGGGCACCAATTTTCAGGACCTTCCTTGAAATAAAGCCGCTTTCGGCAAATCTTCTGGATCAATGGTGTTTGTCGGAATAAACCTATGAAGAAAATCCTTGTTGTCGATAATGATCTGCTGATCCTTGAATTCGTCAAAGACCTGCTTGAGGAAAACGGGCATGAGGTTCGTTTGGCTGAAGACGGTTTGAAAGCCCTCGATATCCTTCAAACTTATTTTCCGGACCTCATATTTGTTGATCTGGTCATGCCCAATATCGATGGGCGCCAATTGTGCCAGGCCATTCATCAGATGAAACGCCAGGAAAACAGCATCATTGCCGTCATGTCGGCCCTGGTGGCGGAAGAACGGATCGATATCGCCGATCTTGAAGCGGACATCCTGATCGCCAAAGGGCCATTTCCTGAACTCTCCCGTAATATTTTGTCAGTGGTAAAAAATCCTGAGGAAAACCGCCGCAAATGCCTGGGGGGTGATATTCTGGGAGCTGAGGACATGTGGCCCAGAAAAATCACCCAGGAACTGCTTTCTGCAAAACAGCATTTTGAAATCATTCTCGAAAAGATGAAAGAGGGCATCCTGGAGATTGAAGCAGATGGCAGGATCATATCCGTCAATGCAAGTGTCCGTTTCCTGACCGGACGCTCTGAAAGCGATCTCCTGGGAACCCGATTCACCACACTGTTTGCGGAAGAGCACCGAACGCGAATCACAGCGCTACTCAAACAAAACAGCAAGACAAAAGAAATTGATGAGAACAATGAAGAATCACCGTTTTTATTCTGCGGACGTCTCGTTGTGTTGAACCTCATTCCGCTGCAGGACCACGCGGTTATCATCATCAACGACATTACCGAACGCAAACGAAAAGAGTTGGAATTGAGGGAAAGCCAGAGCCTCATCCGTTCCCTGGTGGACAATATGCTGGATGCGGCTGTTATTATTGACCAGAACGGCAAAACCCTTTTCGCCAATAATGCTGCGGCCAAACTCATCGACATGAAATCCCCACAAGATCTGGTGGGCAGAGGTGCCAGTGAATTTATTCACCCGGACCATATGAGATCGGTCATCAAGAATTACCTGATGGTGAAAAGGCGCCATGTCAGGTTTCTCAATGAATATAAAATCGTCACTCCGGGTGGGGAGGAGAAGGACGTTGAAAGTCTGGGCACCAATATCATGTTCGAAGGGATGCCCGCCCACATCGTGACGCTGAGGGATATCAGCGAACGGAAAGACGCCGAAAAAAAGATCAGAGAGGGCATCATCAGTTTGAGCAAAAATCTTGAGGAGACCGTCATTGCTCTGGCATCAGCATTTGAAATGAAGGATCCTTATACGGCTGGACACCAGCGCAGGGTAACGGAAATCGTTTCCGCCATCGCCCTTGAGATGGATATTGATCCGGACCGTTTTCAGGGTCTGAGGCTGGCTTCCCTGGTCCATGACATCGGCAAAATCAACGTACCGGCGGAAATCCTCAGCAAACCCGGAAAACTGAGTGAACCGGAGTTTGAGCTGATTAGAACCCATTCCGAAGCAGGTTATGACATCCTCAAAAAGATCAACTTTCCATGGCCCATTTCCAGGATAGTACTGCAACACCATGAACGAATGGATGGCTCAGGATATCCCAACGGCCTCTCGGGGCAGGAGATCCTGCTTGAAGCCAGGATTATTGCGGTAGCCGACGTGATCGAAGCCATGGCCACGCACAGACCCTACAGAGCATCGCTGGGCATCGAAAAGGCCCTGGAAGAAATTGAAAGGAACCGGGAACGGCTCTACGACAAGGTTGTGGCGGATACATGTCTGCACTTGTTTCGCTCAGGAAAATTTCGGTTGGAGACAGCGTAATTTTTCTGCACAGCAACAACACCATACTCAAGATCTTCTCAAATCTACACAATGGGTAGAGCATGAAATACACGGGTCATACGCGCGCACCAGCATTTCCAGCGTCAGGTTCATTTTTTCGACGGACATATCCTTTATGAGGGGCACCAGGTCTTCCATGTCCGCCTGTATATTGGCATGGTTCTGGTTGGTGGGAATCACCAGGTTGGCTTCCACACATTTTCCTTTTCCGTCATAAGTGTAGTCGTGAAACAAGGTTCCGCGGGGCACGTCCACCGCGCCCACACCGCGGCCTTCCCGTACGGCAAACCCCCTATCCTCTTCTTTAATCCCATTATCCAGGAACCATTGTGAATGTTCAATGGTCTTTTCCGCGGAAAACACACACTCCACCACCTGGGCCACACTGTTCATGAAGGGGTTGTGACACGGTGCCGACAACCCCAGTTGGCCGGCAATGGCTTTTGCATTTTCACTCAATTGCTCCCGGTTGTTGTTAAATCGGGCCAGGGCCCCCACGGCATAGGCATCCCGATTAAAACGGGTCCATTTGGCCGTGGATCGATCATCCACATATTCGTTGGTCACCCGCTCATAGTCCCGGGGTTGTATGGGTTCCTTGACATCGCTCGATTTGATGACGCCGTCATAAAGGGCGTATTCCCTGGGATTGGTAAGGCTCACGTATTCCGTTTCCCGCTCAAAATCAGGGAATTTATGGGCCAAAGATTGAACAAATTCCGCCAGGGTTTTGAGGTCCTTCAAGGCTTTTACGTGGTCATCCCGGATTTCCCCAAGGGTCTTTTTATGGGGAAGCATGCTCCAGCCGTTGACGCAGGCCCGTATGGGGTGGGTGGTCCGGCCCCCGATTTTGTCGCAGGTCTCGTTGGCCAGCCGATGGAGCCGGATGGCCAAAAGCACCACCTCCCGGTGCGTTTCGATAAGGGGCAGAACACTTCCCACCCCCAGAAGATCCGGCAGCACCAGATAGCACACGTGCAGAATATGGCTCTGAAGGTTTTCCGCATGGTTGAGAATCTCCCTCAAACGCCGGGTCTGTTCCGTTATGGTAATCCCCATGGCCGCTTCCGTGGCCTTCTGGGACGCGAAGGTATGACCAATGGAACAGATGCCGCAGATTCGAGAGGTAATTCGGGAGAGCTCGCTCCAGTCCCTGCCCACCACCATGGACTCGAAAAAGCGGGGGGCTTCGGGAATCTGCCATTCCACTCGGTCAAGGCGATCCCCCTCCATGTGCACCACGATATTGCCATGGCCTTCCACCCTTGAAATATGGGTGTTGTCAATGCGTATGGA
>CAYPQJ010000055.1:8472-21597 GCA_964412835.1 uncultured Desulfobacteraceae bacterium
CGATATTGCCATGGCCTTCCACCCTTGAAATATGGGTGTTGTCAATGCGTATGGATTTTCCTGTCACGGGGTCACCTCCGGGTAAAGGGGAAACAGATTGAATTTTTCAGTGATCTGTTCCACGGTCAGATTGTGCTCAGCTAAAACGTCTTTCATGGCATTCCGGTTGGCATGGGGAATAATGCCGCGACACCCCTCGCACCCGACACCGTTACTGGGACAGATGGCCCCACAACCGGCACGAACAATGGGACCCAGACAGGTTTGCCCCAGATGAAAAAGGCAGACGTTCTCCTTGATTTTGCATTCGGCACAGACGGGATAATCGGGTATTTCAGGATTTGTACCCAACGCAAAGGCTTCCACAACATGAAGGAACTCCTCACGGTTGATGGGACATCCATGGACTTGAAAATCCACAGGGACGATTTCACCAACAGCCCGGGTGGCATAGGTTTCCAGATGGGGACGGTCCCAATCGCTCCCATACACATCCCGCCTCACCTGTTCGAGGTTGCCGCGAACATTCTTGAGTTTGTTCAGACCACCGGTGGCGGCACAGGCGCCGAGAGCCACCAGGACCCCGGATCTCTCACGGATGTCACGCAGGCGTGCTTCGTCTTTTTTCCTCGTGATGGAGCCTTCAACAAAAGCAATATCGTAGGATGGCGCCTTTTCAGTCATCACCTCCCTGAATTCCACCACATCCACCAGGTCCACCAGACCGATGATTTCCTCTTCCAGATTGGCGATCTGCAGCTGACACCCTTCGCAGGATGCAAAATCGAAAAACGCCACTTTCGGTTTCGTGCTCATAACGCCTCCATGGATTCTCGGATTGAATCATAGGTAAAGACCGGTCCCTCCTGGCACACATAGATGTCGTCGATCTGACAGTGACCGCACTTGCCCACACCGCATTCCATACGCCTCTCCAGCGATACCAGGATGTCTTTATGATCAAAACCGAAAGCTTCCAGTTCCCGGATGACGAAGCGATACATGACCGGCGGACCCACAATGAACGCCTTGGTGTCTGAAGGGGTAATGCGATCCGCAACCATCGGTAACAGGGTGGTAATCACACCGGTTTGCCCGGTCCACTCTTCGTCTCCATGGTCCAGGGTCTCCAGCACAAGGGTATCCGGCGCCCGGGACCATCTGGTTATTTCTTCGGGAAAAAGCCGCTGGGATCGGTCCCTGGCCCCTGAAAGAATGGTCACCTGCCCGTAACTTCCCCGGTTGTCCATGACATAATTGATGGCCGATCGGAGCGGGGCCAGCCCCAGGCCTCCCGCAATAAATAGAAGGTCTTTTCCAAGGTACCTTTCCACCGCAAAATGACTGCCGAAAGGCCCTCGAATGCCCACCTGATCACCTGGTTCCAGACGGTGAACGGCTTCAGTGACTTTGCCCACATTTCGAATCAGCATTTCAAAACCTCCCTGTTTTGTGGGAGAAGAAGAGATGGAAAAGGGGGCTTCCCCGATCCCGGGAATGGACAACTCCACAAATTGGCCGGGCTGGTGGCCCAGTTCCCGCCCCTCCAGGGTAAATTCAAAGAACCGGTCTTTATCCGTCATATTTTTGATTTTTTGAAGGGTGGCCACCTCGGGGAGATAAATGGACCGGTTCATTTCGTTGATGATTTCGAGGGGGGAGGCGATGTCCGCCACACAGGCCTGAGCACACCGACCGCACCCGACGCAACCGGGCAGATGGAAATGCTCGGGGAGGTATTTCCCCTTTCTCAAAATACGGTGGCGAAGCCGATTCGCCGGCGTTTCCCTGAAATTGTGCCCACCGGCAGCCGATGCAAATCCCTCCCTCATGCACCCATCCCAGGTGCGCGTCCGTCGTCCCGCCCGAAGGGATAAATCCACCTCTTCTTCCACGTGAAAGCAATAGCAGGTGGGACACACCAGGACGCATGCACCGCATGAGAAGCATCTGTCCGCACGCCGGTCAATCACTTTAGACTGCTGCTGTTTCTTCAGAAATTCCGGCAAATCGCCTCTCGGCATAGAGAGATGCATTCCATCTTCTATAACGTGTTTTCGTTTTTCAAGACTTTCAATGGCGTATTCATCAGCGGTTACAGCAGTGCTTTTCCCCATCAAATCCCTGCCCTTCTCCGACACCACCTCAATGGCGTAGGTGTCATTTCCCAGGTCCACCAGCATGAGATCCGCCGTCTGGTAATGCTCATCGGTAATCATGGAGCCACTGAACCGATGTTTAAAGGCTCGGGTAGGGTACATCCCGATCAACAGGCTTTGATTTCGCCTTGAAAGGTAATTGACATCCGACTGTCCCGTGGAAAAGGCCTTGTCCAGTAGCGCGACGGCCGCCAGATCCCAGGGGTGTACGCCGATAATAATCCTCGGCGTAGCCTCAACGCTTTCGTGATAGGAGGAAGGGTCTCCGGTCTTGAAAGTCAGGAGGGTTTCTTTGACGGGAAGAAAATATTTCTTGGGCGGGAGCAGTGTTTCATCATAGTCCAGGCAGAGGTCCGACGCATCCACCAGGGTATCATAGACAAAACTGATTCCCTTTTTGACCACACCGTTAATTTCATGATCTCCCTCAATGAGGCGGTTGACAAAATCCCGAAAATCGCTCTTGCTAATGATTTTATATTCCATCAATGTTTATCTCCCTTCCCATTCACCGTTATGTGACGTCATTTATGTGGGCAGAAAAAATATGATGAACGTTGCAGTGTCTCGCTAAGATTCATTTTAAAACAACTAAGCGTTTAGAGACAAGCTATTTCTGACTGTCCGGTTTGTCACAGTCTTGACACACTGATGTTGTTTCACTAGACTTTGAAGAAATTCAGGAGGAAAAATAGAATGGATGACGGAACTTTCAGAAAGGTGGAAAAATCCTCAAAAGCCATGTACGGTCCCCGGCGGATCCTGGTATGTGGCTACACAAAAGATGAACAGGCGGAGTTCTCTTCCGTTTTAAAAGAGATACAGATGGCGGATATTCCGGTAAAATTTTCTGTTGATGCCGATGGTCCCAAAATCCTCAAAACCATTCTGGAAGAAGCGGAAACCAGGGGAACCGAACAGTCCTCCCTCAGACGGGCGGTCATTATGAGTGGGCTTACGCAGACGGAACTGCACAACCTTATGGGTTCTCACCGTGAATCCGACCTGCCACGTCCCCTGTGGGCAAGCCTGACGCCGGTATCAGAATCCTGGTCCCTGGGAGATCTTCTTGAAGCACTGGTCCGGGAAGCGGAAATGATGAAAAAACGCGGTTGAGTAAGAAGCAAAAAAAAGAGGCGGCAAAATGCCGCCTCTTTTTATATTCCGGTTTTTTTGGTTTCTCAGCTTAATTTCTGAAACGCCTCTTTTCTTCCCGTATACTTCTCGCGCATCTGGGGTTTCATGAGTTTTCCGGTGGGATTCCGCATGACCTTATCAAAAAGAACTTTTCTGGGCAGTTTGTATTTGGCCAACTTGGTTTTGCCAAACTCCAGCATTTCCTCTTCCGTCATGGTTTCCCCTTCTTTCAATTGAACGATGGCCATCACGACCTCAACGAGGCGTTCGTCGGGATGGCCGATGCAGGCAACATCATCAATTTTCGGGTGCTCCATAAGGACATCTTCGATTTCAACGGGAAAAATGTTTTCACCCCCGCTGGTAATCATGTCTTTTTTCCGATCGACTATATAAAAGAAGCCTTCTTCATCGGTCTGCAGCAGATCCCCCGTATAGAGCCACCCGTCCTTGAGCCCCTCCCGGGTCATTTCCTCATTTTTGAAATACCCCTTCATCATTCGAGGGGTGGAGAAAACCAGCTCGCCCACCTCTCCGGGGGGCAGTTCATCCCCTCTAATATCAACAATCTTCCCCTCAACGCCAAAAGTGGGTTTTCCGATGGACCCCGGTTTCAGCAACGCATCTCCCGGATACAGGTTAAACAATCCGCCGCCACCACCCTCGGTAATGCCGTAAATATTGGATACACCCACAGGAAGGGTTTCCACCAGTTTTTTCATCACGTCAAAGGGTACGGGCTGAGCGCCGATCTCCATGTAACGCCAGGCTGAAAGATCATAATCCTCGAGTTTCAATTTACCATCCTTGATGGCGTTCAGGATGGCGACGGCAATGGGCACCACAAAGAGAATATCCGTCCCTTTCTCTTCAGCCAGGGCCTCCATGATCCATTTGGGATCCGTAAACTCTCGCAGAATGGTTCCCTTTGCCCCCGTGGCATAGAAGGGCGCCCATAAGAACATGGTGCCGCTATGATAAAGGGGTAGGAAAAAAACATAATTATCATTCTTTTCAACAAAATAGCTCATCCCATTTCCGATGGCCGTATTGTTCAGGGAATAGTGGGTGTGCAGCACGGGTTTCGGCTTTCCGGTGGTGCCGGAAGTGAACATCATGGCCAGATCATGCTGATCGTCCACATCCACCATGGCCTCGGAAATATCCTCATAGGCTTCGATGGTTTTGTAATCGATCATATCATCGGGCACTTCGGCGCCCACGCAAATATATTTCTTAACGGTGGGCAAATCTTTCTGAACGGACTGCACCACCGGTAGAAATTCCGAGCCGATGATAAAAACTTTGGGATCGCACACCTCCGCAGCATAAAGGATATCAGCCCCCACAAACCTGAAATTCAGTGGCACCACCACGGCGCCAAGTTTGATAATGCCATAATAGGTAATCAGCCATTCCAAGGAATTGTTCTGGAGATGCATAACATAGTCGCCAAACTTGATACCCAGTTCCTTTGAGAGATAGTTGGCCGTTCGATTGATCTCATCATTGAACTGTTTCCATGTGAGGGCCCTTCTCTGATTCAAAGACGGCGTCCGTTCAATGAGACATTCCTTGTCGGACAGGTGACGCGCGTGAAGCGTAGCATATTTGGCGTAATTCATCCGTTATCTCTCCTTGGTAAAATCTTTGCTAAAATCAAATTAACAATATTATTTATCCCGCAAACCGTCAGTTCAAATAACCAAATTGGGCAGGCAACCACAGCACCAGCTCCGGCCAATAGGTCATGAGGATCAACACACCGATCTGTATGGCCAGAAACGGCATCACCGCTTTTGAAACATAGACCAGATCTCGATTTGCAATGGACCCCGTAATGTATAAACTGACCCCCATGGGAGGCGTGCAATACCCGATGGCAAGGTTAACGGTGAGTATCAAACCAAAATGCATGGGATTAATATCGAACGCGCCAAGCATGGGCAGAAAAACCGGTCCCAGAATAAGGGTGGCCGAAATGATGTCCATGAACATACCCACAATCAGCAGCAGGATATTCAAAACCGCCAGAAACAATATGGGTGATTGAATATTGGACAGGACAACCTCCGTAATCTTGCCGGGGATGTCTTCCAGCGTCAGATAACGGCCGAAGCAGGTTGCTCCCGCGACAATGATCAAAAGGGTTGCAGATGTCACCGCAGAGTTGACGGTTATTCTTTTCACATCTCCAAATTTAATGGATTTATGAATGAAGAGCTCAACCACAAAGGCGAATACACATGCCACAACAGCCGCTTCATTGGCTGTAAAGGCGCCTGAAAAAATCCCGCCGAAAATAATGACCGGCAACATAAGTGCCCAGAATCCTTCCTTAAGGGTAGAAAAGACCTTCTTGAGATCGGGAACAGGCATGCGTACAAAATCGGTTCTTTTTCGGTAGTAAAAGTAGGAATAAACGCATGTTGCAATAATAATTAGGAGCCCCGGCACGAATCCGGTCAGAAACAGCCCTTCCAGGGAAACATTACTGATCATGCAATAGAGTATCATTCCGATACTGGGAGGGATGATCACCCCCAGGTTGGGGGAGGTGGTCATGAGACCCAGGGTATATTTTTCCTGGTATCCGTTCTCTATGAGTGCGGGAATCATGAAACCACCCAGCGCCACCACCGTGGCCACGGTTGATCCCGATATGGCACCGAAAAGCCCGCAGGCGATAACACCCGCCATTCCCAGTCCGCCGGGCAGCCAGCTGACCAGTACGTTGGCCACCTTAATGAGTTTGTCCACAGTGGTCCCGGCCGTCATAATATTGCCGCAAAGTATGAAATACAGAACCACCACAAGGGCAAATTTATCCATACTCCGAAACAGGCTCTGAGCCAGAACAAGGACAGGCAAGTCGGTGAATAAAACAAAACCCATGACTGCGGTAAAAAAGAGGCACATAAAGACCGGTACCGTCGCGGCCATGCACCCGAGGAGGACAAGCAGAATAACAAAATAGCTTAGTTCCATATGAAAACTCGTCTCCGAATCGATAGGGATGGATATCTAAAACGACATCTGTAATCAGGCCGTTTCCGCTTCAGTCCGCTTATCCAGAAAATCCTGATACATCACTTGAACCGTTCGAATGAACATCATAACCCCCATGATCGGTAGAATCGCATAGAGATATACGAGAGGAATCTCAAGTATGATGGTTTTCTGTTCCGTCATAACCTGAAGGGCCGCCATTTTCCAGCCATAATAGACCATCATGCCGGAAAACAGGAGCGTAACCAGATGGCTGACAATGGCGAGCGGCGTTTTCAGGCTTGGAACCAATTGCACCACGGCGTCAATCTTAATCATGGAGCGGGCCTTTATGGCGGCACTGCACCCGATAAAGGTCGTTAAAATGATCACCTCCCGAACCAGCTCTTCCGACCAGGCCAGGGAATAATTGAACCCGTACCTCAAAACCACATTCACAAAAAGGGCCAGCAGAGCGGCAAAGGTGGCAATAAAAAGCGTCCACTCTTCAATGAAAGCCAGCACTTTATCAAGAAAGCCCAGTACCTTTGAAAACATATCAGCTCCCGAAAAAAAAATAAACGGCGGGAAGAGAATACCTCCCCCCGCCGATGATAGGTTTACGGCTTATAATCCAAATAGACCTGAACTTCTTTCATGAAATTCTCGGGACGATATTTGTCACCGGAATAGAGTCTGTTGATTTGGGGTTCAAAATCCTTGTAGACCCAATTGCCTTCTTTTTTCAGGGTCGCCATATCCGCTTCGGACAGGTCGATGAAGGTCACGCCAGCCTTTGCCTTGGCTTCCTTGATGGCCCACGTTTCCTGGGCGATGGTTTCCTGACGTGTTTTCGCACATACCTCGTGGACCACTTCCTTAAAGGTTTTTTGAAGATCGGCGGGAAGTTTGTTAAACCAGGCCTTGTTAAAGATCCAGATAAACAACCCCTGGGCATAATTGATCCGGGTGAAATATTTTGCCACTTCAAATTTTTTGGTGATGTAGCATACTGTCGGGGTATGGTCCAAACCGGTGATAACACCCTGTTTCAGAGCAACCGGCACATCCGGCCATGGCATGACCACAGGATTGAAACCCCAGGCCTTATAGAGGAGCTTATTAACGGCGGCTTCCGCAATTCTGAATTTCACTTTTTTAGCTTCCGCGATATTTCTGACGGGAATGGTCGTTGCCCATCCGTAATTACCATATCCGGTAATATCCAGACCCATGATCCCCTGGTGACCCATGGCGTTCATGTAATGGTCGAAGAGCTTACCGCTCTTGACAAATTTATCCAGTTTGACAAAGGAATCCACGAGAAAAGGAAGGTTGATCAGCCCGAACCTGGGCCCTAGATTGGTCGATGCCACAGAACTGCAGGCCATACCCTGAATGGCGCCCATCTGAAGTTGATTTAGAACTTCCACCTCTCCACCCAACATGGAAAAGGGCTTGTAATTGAAATAGATCTGACCGTTGGTGCGTTTCCACAATTCATCTCTGATTGCGAAACCGGCAAAGACGCCCTTGATAACGGGATGAGAGACATTTGAAACGATACATTTATACTTTGCGCCTGAAGGATCAAAGGATGCTTTCCATTTATCCAGGGAAGGTGCTTTTTTCGCCCATCCCATGCCACAGACCATAACAACGCCAACCAGACACAATATTACAGAAAAAAATAGCTTTTTCATCGCCTACTTGCTCCTTTCTGTTAGAACCGCTTTTTTATCAAGCCGATCAAGACGCCACAACGCACCTCAATCCGGTTTTTAAAAATCCTCGAAGAATTCACCCCCTTTCGAAAACCCAAAAACAAGCCCGAAGGCCTCGTCGCCTGATTCGAGCAAAAAAAATATTTATGCTGAAGCTGGCCTTACAGCCCCTATGACATTCCCCTCAAACACCCTTCGACAGAATCTCCCGGTCATGCATTAAACGGGTTTGAATGCCTCTGCCAACACTGTAGGTTTGATTGAATTTGGACCAGAAATCGCTGTGTTTTTCCTGCCAGTCCGGTCCGAATTTTTCATCAAAATGCTCGCCCAACTCTTCAAAGAGGATTTTCCAGGTAGGTTTTCCCGAATGATGGGCCTCAAGGATATTCGACAGCAACTCTTCCAGCTCTGCCAGTTTTTCCTTCGGTAGAAATGAAATGGCGCCTCGCTGAATAGATGTCATCAGCGTATCCGCATTCATGGCATGTGCCGTCAGCATAACTGTGGGGATGCCTTTTGAAACCGTCTCATTTAGAAGACTCAGACCATCAACCCCCATAATGTCCAAAATTGCCAGATCGTATTTTTCTTTCTCTATTTTCTCTTTGGCCATATGGTAATCGGAGGCCTTGTCCACATGTGAATACTCCAGGTCCTCCTCAATCGTATCAAGAACGTCCTCTTCATCATCCACAGCCAGGATTCGCATCCCTTCCAAATAAGACTTCGTTCTCGACATTACGACTCCTCCTTTCAGAAACGGCGACTTATTCCATTCAACTGCCCCATCAACAAACAAGGCACAAACGGCCACTGACTCAAAAACCGGATCCCACCCTATCTTGTGAGATTAGGAAAGTATTAGATAGCTGTCAAGGCAAAATCAACTTGCCTCTCACGCAAATGACATACAGCACCAATGGAACTGAAAAGGTTTTGCCTCCGGATACCCAATAATAAAAAATCGCCTTTCAGAAGAACCGGGCCAAGACAACAGAAATTTCTCTCATACGGCTACATTGTAGCTGTATCGTTATTAGAGTGCAAGGAATTTCGTACTCAATATTGTTAGTTCCATAAAAAGTCCTCAAGCCCGCCACCCCCGCGAAAGCGGGGGTCCATAAACACTTGATGTTAGATGAATTCTTCTGAAATCCTTTATTTAGTGTCCGTCCACAAATGAGAATATTTGTTCGAGCTCAAGGAAGGCGATGATTGCAACCGCAGGAATACATTTGAGGATTTCGAGGATTGCAATTTGAGCCTGACGCCGAAATCGGGCGAATTGGCCATTTGTGGATAGGCACTATTTGGCGTAACTGACGGAACGGGTCTCTCGGATCACAATAACCCTGATCTGTCCGGGATAGGTGAGTTCTTTTTCAATCTTCTTTGCGATATCCCTACAGAGAACATTGGATTGTTCATCACTGACGATTTTACCTTCCACCATGATTCGAATCTCGCGGCCGGCCTGAATGGCAAAGGATTTGCTGACACCGCGAAAGGATGTGGCAATTTTTTCCAGCTTTTCAAGCCTTTTCACATAGCTTTCAAGCATTTCCTGACGTGCGCCCGGCCGGGCCCCGGAAAGGGTATCAGATGCCTGGACCAGCACATCCAGAACAGACGTCATCTCCACATCTTCGTGGTGCGCTGCGATCGCCTGAACCACCAGGCTCGATTCACCGTAGCGCCTCGCCAGATCCGCACCAATCATGGCATGGGGTCCTTCAACTTCATGATCAACCGCTTTTCCGATATCATGAAGCAGCCCGGCTCGTTTCGCCTGCTTCACATTAAGACCCAATTCAGCAGCCATAATGCCGCACAGGAAACTCACTTCCATGGAATGCTGCAGCACATTCTGAGCATAGCTCGATCGGTATTTCAGTCGCCCGATAAGTTTGACCAGCTCATGGTTAATCCCATGAACGCCCACATCAAAAGTGGCCTGTTCACCGGCCTCTTTCATGCTGTTTTCAATTTCCTTGGTGGCTTTCGCCACAATTTCTTCGATCCGCGCCGGGTGAATTCTGCCATCTTCAATCAACCGCTCCAGAGATACCTTTGCGATCTGCCTTCTGACGGGATTAAACCCTGATAGAATAACCGCCTCAGGCGTGTCGTCTATAATCAAATCGATTCCAGTAGCCGCCTCGATCGCCCGAATGTTTCGCCCTTCCCTTCCAATGATCCGCCCTTTCATCTCTTCACTGGGAAGATTCACAACGGACACAATTTTTTCGGCTGCATAATCTCCCGAGTACCGCTTCACCGCCAGCGCAATAATTTCCTGAGCTTTTCTGTCCGCCTCAGCCTTTGTTTCATTTTCAATACGTCGGATCATTTTGGCCGCATCGTGCTTGGCCTCCATCTCCATGGATTTCATCAGAAGTTGCTTTGCCTCTTCTCCGCTCATGCCGGCCATTGCCTCCAGCTCTCTTCGCTGCTCTGAGATAAGCCGGTTATATTCCGTTTCCTTTTTTTGAAGATGAACCTCATCTCTGCTAACAGCCTTTTCTTTTTCGGCGATCCGATCTTCCCGTTTATCGAGCTGCTCGATTTTTCGATCGATATTGGCCTCTTTGTGATGCAGCCGCTTCTCCTGGGCCACGACTTCATCTCTTTTTTCTTTGCTATCCTTTTCAAATTCCACCTTCATCTGGTACAAGGTGTCTTTTGCTTGAAGTTCGGCCTCACGTTTCGTTGTCTTGGCCTCTTTCTGAGCTTCAGCCAAAACCTTTCTTGAATATTCTTCGATGGCTTCAATCCGACTTTCCACCAGTTTCTTTCGAACCAGGAAACCACAAAGAATTCCGACGATCAGCCCAGCCCCGCCTACCACAATCATAATCATATATAATGAGCTCATAATATTTTTTCTGCTCCTAAAATCAGCTTGTATCGAGGGTATTTATACGCTCGGAACATTAAAGCCAATGTGTTAACCCTGAATAAATAAACCCAAAGAGGCAAGGGATCAGACACATCGCCACCCGCAATTGAATTCGCTTACAGCAATCGACTATCTGAGGTAAAAGGGAAGGGAACTTTCCGGAAAAAACAACCAGAATTAAAAAATGGGGAAATAAACACGGATAATTGCCGCATTCCTACAAAAGCAAAAAGGTATATAAAATCCTTACTACGAGATCATTGTCAAGCCCATCTCACTATGAAGCCAAATTTCACGATAATCTCTTTTGATTTAACATATATCATCACGTTTCGTGTGTTTTCCCGAGTATTCCCAAACCCTCATATATATAAATCCCGACCACCTTGGTCGAGCGTTGAAATTACCCTGGCAGAATCATAAACCCTCACTAAAAAATGATCCCACAAGGTAAGAAATCAAAAAAAACCGTTTTATTCCAATGATTCAATTTGCCGATTCATTGACCGACAGCGATCTTGCACATCACGAAGCAAAACATCTCGCGCTTTGAGCAACCGGAGGTAATCACTTGCGATATCAAATGCAGCCAGAATAGCTGTTTTTCCCTCGGAGAGCTTATCCGAGTTTTTTCTGACCTCATCCAACTTATCATTGACCAGTTTCGCAATTTCACCCACCTGCTCAGGATCTTCGTCGCTCCTCAGCAGATATTCATTGTCCAGGATCCTGATTCTAATTGGATTTTCCATATCTCCAAGATTGCCAAGCACCACACAAAAACAGCCCTAGCTGGAAACCTGTTCCATTTTCTCAAGAAGGGACATAATTTTTTGTTTGGCGTCATTTCTGCCGGAACGTAGTGTCTCTATTTTGCTGCTTAAATCCGAGACTTTTTCCTCCTCAATCCGCAACTTCTTTTCAAGGGCTTCTTTTTCGTTTTTATAAGCCATTGATTTTTCGATAAGGATGTCAATTTTTTCCTCAAGCAACTGAAACTGATCAACCTCTTCTTCCGGGTTTGAAGATTCCCAAACATTATATTGTCTGTTTTCAACTTCTGTATTCATAGCAACCCAAGCCTCTTCATTATCAAACACTCAATAAAAGTCAGAAACACCCCACCTACACCCCGATTTTCTAATCAAAAAGGTGCCTTTGTACTGAACGTCGGTCATATTATCGTTGAAATCAAGAAAGGTCAATACATAAAAAAAGGCAAGCGGACTTCCGCTTGCCTTTTTTTGGATTGCTATACTTTTTTACTAGATTTTCTTTTCCGATATTCTCATACGAACAATAGCGCGTTTGAGTGCCGCTTCAGCTCTCAGGAAATCGACATCTTCCTTGCCCCGATCCAGTGAAAGTCTTTCTTTCGCCCTTTCCATGGCCTTTCGAGCCCGATCCAGATCAATTTCCGTGGCTTTTTCAGCAGCATCCACCAAAACCGAAACCTTATTATCGGAAACTTCGGAAAACCCCGTTGTCACCAGAAAACGCTCAGTTTGATTCCCACTGGAAAACCGCAACTCACCCGGCTCTATGCCGGAAAGAAAGGGCACATGCCCCTCCAAAACACCAAACTCACCCATGGTTCCGGGAGCGACAACAATGTCCACCTCTTGACTCACCATCACCTTCTCAGGGGTAACGACTTCCAAATGTAGCTTTCCCATGGATTATCCCCTCTTTTTATTTACTGCCGGCAATCTTCTCAGCTTTTTCCTTTACCTGTTCGATACCACCGACCATATAAAACGCAGCTTCCGGCAAATCATCATGCTTACCCTCGATAATCTCCTTGAAGCCCTTGACTGTCTCGGCCACAGGCACATAAGCTCCCGGTGTTCCGGTAAACGTCTCGGCCACATGGAAAGGCTGGGAAAGAAAACGTTGAATCCGTCGCGCCCTGGCGACGGTCATTTTGTCTTCATCGGACAGCTCATCCATACCCAGAATAGCAATGATATCCTGTAGTTCCTTATATTTCTGAAGGGTTCGCTGCACCATCATTGCCGTATGATAGTGTTCTTCGCCAAGATAGTTCGGGTCCAGAATTCTGGAACCGGAATCCAGCGGATCCACAGCCGGATAAATACCAAGCTCCGTCAAGGGCCTTGACAACACAACGGTTCCATCGAGATGGGCAAATGTTGTTGCAGGCGCCGGGTCGGTAAGGTCATCCGCAGGCACATACACGCACTGAACCGATGTA
>CAYPQJ010000056.1:0-21002 GCA_964412835.1 uncultured Desulfobacteraceae bacterium
GTACTGGATTACATGGCTGATATCATCCACATCCAGGCCACGTGCGGCCACGTCCGTGGCCACGAGAATCTGCAGGGTTTTTTCCCTGAACCGCCCCATGACGTAATCCCGCTGGGTCTGGGACAGTTCGCCATGCAGGCTTTCCGCATTATACCCGTCTTTGATCAGTTTTTCGGCCACAGCTTGAGTTTCCTTCCGGGTTCTGCAGAAAACCAGGCTGAAAATATTCGGATGATAGTCGATGATCCGTTTAAGGGCCGGGTAGCGGTCTTTTTCCATGACCACATATTTGAAGTGGGAGATGTTTCCGGCGCCGCTGTTTTTTCGTCCGATGGTAATTTCCGCCTGGTCCTTCATGTAATTTTGGGAAATTCTGGCGACCGGCGCCGTCATGGTGGCTGAAAAAAGCCAGGTTCTTTTTTCCGAAGGGGTTTTGGCCAGAATTTCGTCAAGGTCTTCCAAAAACCCCATGGTGAGCATTTCATCGGCCTCATCGAGAACCACATAATCGATGCGCTTCAGGTTGACGATGCCTCTGTGAATCAGGTCCAAAAGCCGGCCCGGAGTTGCCGCGATAATCTGGGCGCCCTTTTTGATTTGCCGGATCTGAGGTTCCATGCCGGCGCCCCCATAGACCGCCACGATTTTGGCGTTTTTGATGTACCGGCTGTAACGGATCAAATCCTTTGAGATCTGCACGCACAGTTCGCGGGTGGGGCACAGGATCAGGCCTTGAACCTGTGACCTTGAAAAATCGATTAACTGGAGCAGGGGCAGGCCGTATGCCGCTGTTTTTCCGGTTCCCGTCTGCGCCAGACCCACCAGGTCCCGGTGTCCTGTAATAATGGCGGGAATGGCCTTTTCCTGTATGGGCGTGGGTTCGTTAAACCCTAATTTTTGAACTGCTCTGATGAGATGTGGCTCTAAGCCTAATGTTTCAAAATCCATGGGGCAATACCCTTAACCTTTCGTTTGCTGGAAACCGGATGCGGAGCGTATGGGCACCGCATCCGGTTTGTTGGTAAATTTAAAACTTTTTAATATATAACATATCTAAGAAAAAATCAATGTTAATTTCAAATTTTAGGTAATTCCATGTTAATTATTGATAAATTTTAACGGTATGGCTGCCTTTTACCCCTTGACTCATCCTCTCAATTCTCCTAAACTCCTACCCCTTAAACACAGGTCTATTTTTTCAGTCCCTTCCGAAAAGGAGATGAATGAGATGCTGCAGAACAAGGTGGGATACGATATTATTCAGAAAATCGGTGGTGTGTCAACAATCGAAGAGGCTTACGGGGTTTTTGAAAAACAGATGGATGCGGTCAACCTGGCCAAGATCCGGAAAATCAAGAGTGCTGAGGCCCTTCTGAAGATTGCCAATGCCATCGTCATGTGTCAGCCCGATGACATTTTCGTCAATACCGGTTCAAAGGAAGATGTTCAAAAAGTTAACGAGATGTCTCTGGCAAAGGGCGAAGAAGCCGTACTGGCCATGGAACAACACACCATCCATTTCGATCTGGCGGCAGAACAGGGCCGGATTATCGATCGCACGTTTTATATCGCCAACCCGGGCGAGGAAATCAGTTCACTGGCCAATCGAATGGACCGGGATGATGCTCTCAAAGATGTAGAGGAGAAGATGACCGGCATCATGAAAGGCAAAACCATGGTGATCGGTTTTTACAGCCGTGGTCCCGTGGGCTCTCCGGGTTCTAACCCTGCCATCGAAGTCACCAGTTCTCTGTATGTATCCCACAGCGCCGAACTCCTCTATCGCAATGCTTTTGACGCCTTTGATGAAGAAGTGGCGCGGCTGGGCCATTTCTACGCCAATATCCACAGCGAAGGCCTCAATCGAAACGAAGACCTGCCCAATGCCCGCGTCTTCATGGACCGAAGCTTCCAGACCACCTACAGCATGAACTGCACCTATGCCGGCAACACATTGCTGTTAAAAAAAGGGAATCACCGCTTTTCCGTGGACAAGGCCGTTTATACCAACCGGGGCAATGAACTGGCGGAACATATGTTCATCACAGGAATTGACGGTCCCGACAAAAAGCGGGTGACCTGGTTTGCGGGGGCTGCCCCCAGTGGTTGCGGCAAAACCACCACGGCCATGGCCGGTACGCACTTCCTGGGAGATGATCTGGCCCAGATGTGGATTGCTGATGACGGTACGGTTCGGTCCGTCAACCCTGAAGCGGGTATCTTCGGGATTGTGGAAGATGTGAACCGGGAAGGAGATCCGCTTCTGATGGATTGTCTGCGAAAGCCCGGTACCGAAGTGATCTGGACAAACGTTTTGATCGATGATGACAAGGTCCCCCACTGGGTGGGCAACGGTGAGACCCCGCTGCCCCAAAAAGGATTTAACTTCCAGGGGCCGTGGGAAGAGGGAATGGTGGATGATAACGGCAAGGCCGTGCCCATGAGTCATCCCAACTCAAGATGCACCTTGAAGGCAACGGCCCTGGCCAATTGCTCGGACCGGTTTGAAGATCCGACGGGCGCGGAGACCAGTGTTATTACCTACAGCGGCCGGGACAGTGATACCATGCCGCCGGTCTGGCTGGCCGTCACACCGGATCATGGAGTGGTCATCGGCGCATCCATTGTATCTGCGGCAACAGCCACGGAAGTGGGCGCAACGGGTGTAAAACGCGCTCCCTGGGCCAATGCGCCTTTTATTCCGGGTGCTCTGGCGGATTATATGGATGCGCAGTTCAAGTTTTTTAACAGCAAGAAGATTGATGACCTGAAACGACCCGTCCTCGCCGGGCTCAACTATTTCCTGACCCATGAAGCCAGGGGCGGGGAGTCCAAGAAACTGCTGGGCGAAAAGCGGGATGTGAAAGTTTGGCTGGGCTGGCTTGAGAGGCGCTTCCACGGTGATGTGGATGCCATTCTGACCCCCGTCGGTTTTCTTCCCAAATATGAGGATCTGAAAAAGCTGTTCAAGGGTATTATTGATAAAGAATATCCTGAAGACCTTTACATTAAACAATTCTCCCTCTACATCGACAACATCGTTGCCCGCATTGATCTTCAGAAAGAAGCCTACGGAAAAGAGACCCATGTCCCGGCACGTCTTTTTGAAATCCTGGATGAGCAGAAGGAGGGATTGGTGGCACTCAGGGAAAAATTCGGGGCCATTGTCACCCCTGCCCAACTCATGGCATAAGGGTTTTTGCTTCGGTTCCATGGGGCACCACATAAAGAGGATTTGATGAAGAGGGCAGGGCGCTTTTTGCGCGTTGCCCTTTTTGTTATTAACCGTAACCTGTAACGGTTTTGATCTACCTTGAACCAGGACGTCATTATGAGAAAAAATGAATTTCAACTGATTCACCAGGATGGAGAGTGGAAAAGGACAGGCTGGGTGGTAGTCGGCGATGGGGTCCGGATTTATGTGGAAACGGCTGGAAGCGGTCCAGCCATCCTGTTGGTTCATGGATGGACCATGAGCGGTAGATTCTGGCTTCATCAAATGGCCGAATTGTCCCACAAGTTTCAGGTGGTGACCATGGATTTGCGGGCCCACGGCAATTCCGCAAAAACCCTTGAAGGGCATACCATGGGCTGCTATTCGGAGGATATCCAATCGGTTATTACTGCGCTGAACCTTGAAGAAGTTGTCCTGGCGGGGTGGTCTCTGGGAGGCCCGGTGGTTCTGGAATACTGGCGCCGCTTCGGGGATAAAAGGCTTTCCGCACTGGTTCTGGTGGAAATGACACCGTTTCCGTTTTCGCCGGAAAAATGGAATACGCACGCCCTGAAAGGATACAATTTGGATGGCATGCATTTGTCATTTGGCGGTATGCGGGAGGACGGAAAAGCATTTGGGGAAAGGTTTATCCACAACATGTTTAAAAATGGTCATGCGCCCGATGAAGCCCATGAATGGATGCTTCGTGAACATCTGAAAACGCCACTGTCCGCAGCTATGGCAGTTTACTCAGATTACATGATGGGAGACTATACAGAGGTGCTCAAAACTGTTTCCATTCCAACCCTTGCCATCTACGGCGATTCAAGTCATCTTTGCTTCGGTCCCAAAACCGGTCGGTATGCGGCGGATCAGATTCCCGAGTGCCGACTTGAAGTCCTGAATCGCAGCGGCCACATGCCCTTCTACGAACAGCCCCAAGAATTCAACAGTCTCCTTGCCGATTTGACTTCACGCTGCAACTGAAAGTCGCTAAAAACTTCTCTCAGTGCCCTCAAGTTCCAGGAGGTGAATGTGACTCACGCAACCTGAATAGACATCCCCTTCAAATACCGGGATGATGGTTACAAATTCCCTCCTGCTTCCGGCCGCGGAAACGTAATGATGGGGTTCACGGCGGCCATTCCTGAAATCCTGGGAGATAACGGCGATTTTTTTGTTTGTTTCATCTTTGTGGCATTCCCTGATATTTACGCCAACCTCCCTGGGTGCTTTTGACGGTCGTTTCTTGGCGGCGGCGTTGGCATAGAGGATCTTGCCGTCCGCATCCGCATAGGTTACCGGGACCTTCAGATGGTCTAGAATGCTTTCATGGAGTGTCTTGTTTTCATTGTTCAAGTGTTCCATTTTTTCTCCCATATTTTTTTATCCCTGCAAAGCCTGGCTTTTGGATAATATATCCATAAACTGTCGGGGTGTTAAAACGTGACACCCCATTCTCGCAGGTTCCGGGTAATGTTTCAGGTTTCCGGTGATCAGGGGAACCCCTTCACTCACCGCAATCTCCAGAAAGGGCGCATCGCTTTCGTCGGGCATGTTGTTTGCGATGACTTCCAATAACGTGTAATGGGAATTTTTAACAAGATAGTCAATGACATCCTCACGTTCAGAGATTGTGAAATATTCCTGGAAATATTCCCTTCGAAGAACATCCGTATACTCGCTTAAAATCCTGTCATCAACGACAATCTCCAATGCACCCGATCTTAACAGATCAACAATCCGTCCGGGCGGGCCGGAAGGATTCAACATACCTGAAATCAGTATATTGGTATCCATGACGATTTTCATTTTAGGCCACGTATTTTTCGGCTTTTCAGGATTTCATCATCGATATCCTCCTGGTTTGGCGGGTTTGAAACAGTTTTTTGCCGCGCCCCCATAACCGCCGCGGAAAATTTGGCCCGTCGTATTTCAGCAAGAGATCTTTCAACATTTTCAGGTGGAATTCCAATGATCAAAGCAAAAGGTTGCCCGTCTTTTGTAAGGATCAACTCCCGCTCCTTTTCGAGCCTTTCGCGCAGGAACCGTGTCTTTTTTAAATCTTTTACGGCCATATAGCCCATAATTATCTCCTTATTATGTACCTTATAATATCCTTATAAGTCAGAGCTTTTGATGTGTAAAGAAAAAAAAGGGAGAGTTCGGAATTTGTTGCCTATCTGTAACCATGCCTTCTGTGTTTTACGGTGAGAATATAATGTCAATATCATTGGGCGCTTCTCTGGATAGTTCAATTATCTGAATGGGCAGACGTTTTAGTTGTCAATATTTCCTGCTTCGCATGTGGCTAAAGCTTTCAATAACAACCAACAGCAGTCCGAACCATACCAGCGAAAAGGTGATCAGCCTTCCCGGCGGGAAGCCTTCCTTATAAATCCAATAGCCCAATATGCCCATCATGGTGGGAGCGATGTACTGCATCATGCCGACAATGGAATAGTCGAGTTTTTTGGTGGCGCTGATGAACCAGATGAGGGGCAGTGTGGTGACGAGCCCTGCCGACAAAAGCAGGCAGGTGGTCAAAGTGCCCTGGTTCAGGAAGGCAAGCTGTTTTTCATGGCCCATATAGAGAAGGTAGCCGGCAGCAAAAGGCAGGAGCAACAGCGTTTCAATGAGTAACCCTTCACTGCCGCCGATATTGGCCTTTTTCCGGATCAGACCGTAGATCCCGAATGTGCCGGCCATAATCATGGCCAGTGTGGGAAACTGCCCGAACCGAAAAATTTCCTGGGTCACGCCGATGGTCGCCAGCAATACGGCGATCATTTGAATTCGGGATAGTTTTTCTTTTAGAATAACGGCGGCCAGCGCCACATTGACCAACGGGTTTATAAAATACCCGAGACTGGCCTCAAGGACCCTGTTATTGACAACGGCGTATATATAGGTCAGCCAGTTGACGGACAGCAAAGTGGCGCCGATTCCCAATGCCCACGCGTGTTTCCTGAGTTGTAAAATGGCACTTTTAAAGAATCTTCGGTTGATGATCAGCAGCAATCCCGCCAAGATGAATGTGGACCATATGATGCGATGGGCGACAATTTCAAGGGGGGATACCGCCGACATGGCCTTAAAATAAAACGGGGTCAACCCCCAGAAAACGAACGCGGACCCCGCGAGCAAAAGACCTGCTCTTTGATCTCCATCCATTTATTTCAGCTTTTTCATCCTCTCCTCCATTGAAGCAGCAGGCAATGGTCAGCCGTTAGTTGCGACATTTTCGAAAAATCATTAATGCTGGTAATGGTGCACATCCTGCTGGGGGAAGGGGATTGAAATCTCTTCAGCGTCAAATTGTTTTTTAACGGCTTCGGTGGTATCGAAGAAAACACCCCAGTAATCGCCCGATTTTGTCCAGACCCGTACCGTGAAGTTCACGCTGCTGTCGGCCAGTTCGGACACCACCACCAGTGGCGCCGGATCTTTCAGCACCCGTTCATCCTTATTAATGATCCCTTGTATGACGGATCGGGATTTATCAATATCATCCTCATATCCGATGCCGAACGTCATATCCACACGGCGGGTTTCCTTTGTTGAGTAATTGACGATGTTCCCACCGAGCATTTTGGAATTGGGGACAATGATGGTTTTGTTATCTGCGCTTTTGAGTTGTGTGGTGAAAATTTGAATCTCTTCAACCGTTCCCGTTGTGCCCCCTCCTTCGATGAAATCTCCGACCTTGAATGGGCGGAAGACAATCATCAGTACGCCGGCAGCGAAATTGGCCAGTGATCCCTGCAATGCCAAACCGATGGCCAGGCCCGCAGCGCCGATGATGGCAATGAAAGAAGTGGTTTGGATCCCCAACTTGTTGATTGCAGCGACGATCACAAAAGCCAAAAGGAGCACATAAGCCAGATTGCACACAAATGAAATGAGCGTTTTGTCTACCTGGTTTCGCTTCATGATGCGACGAAGCAGGTTTCGAAGGCCTTTGGCAACCCAGCGACCGATGATGAATATGGCCAGCGCTGCGATGACGCGAATACCGTAAATGGCCAGAATTTCCTTAACCTGGACCAAAATATCTTCCATTTTGTCTCCTCCCTCATGAATGTTTTTCAAGACAGAATATTCGAAACATACACGAAATTTTTAAAAATTTCGCACAAAAAAAGTACAATTTTGAAACTCCGGTCAAAATAGTTGTTGGTCCATTGGAAAACTTCCGGTTGTTGGGAATGATGTCTATGGGGCTGTGAATGGCATTGAATTCGTGGAAATCATCGGTTACTCTCAAAAGAATCCAGCGCAATCTTGCCCGTTTATTTATTTCCGAGGCCCTTTATGAAATCATCATGGCTCAGCCTTTCAGAAATCGAAAACACACTTTATCATCTGAATTACAGGTGGAATCTGCAGGCCCTCGCCCTCTGGAATGGTGACAGCATTCCCTTTAAAGCCTATGAGTTATATGAAGGATATGATGACTTTATCAGCCTTGATACGCTTTCAGATATCGATCATGTTGCAAAGGAACCGGAAAAACTGCGGTTGCGATTTGCCTTGATTGATCACTATCTTCAACGGGCCCTGCTGCCCCACGAAAATGAGATGAGGATGTGGATGAGGGGCGCTGCCGCCCATGTGGATGGAGAAAAGATCTATTTCAGAGAAATTATTCCCTGGTGCCGGAAATTCGGCAATTATGAAAAGCGGCAGGCACTTCAGAAAGAAACCGGTCCCCTCTGCAAGTTTTTAAAGCCCTTTGCCATAAATTACTGGAAGATCCTGCTGAAAATTCTGACTGACGAATTGGGTTATGAAAACTATGTGGTATATTGTAGAAAAAAGAAGGGGATTGATTATTCATTTTATTATGGTCTATTAAAAAAACTCCTTCAAGTAACGGATGAACTCTATTTTGGGGCCATGGAACGGTGGTGCCGCGAGAAATTCGCTCGGCCCCTTTCCGATCTTACACGATTTGATGCCATTAACCTGTTGAGTCTACGGCAATTCGATGATCTGTTTCCTGGTGAGGGTTTGGATGCGCTGACCCCGTTTTTTAAAACCTGGGGCATTGATCCGGAGAAGACTCCCGGGCTCACTTTGGAACTGGGTCGTGAAGAAGGTAAAAGCGCTCAGGCGATTTGTCTGATGTTGCAGGTGCCGGAAGAGATTTACGTATTGATGCGTCCCGAAGGGGGATGGGGCGACCTGGAGACACTTTGGCATGAATTGGGCCATGGACTCTCGGCTGTTTTCACTTTCACGGGCCTCTCCATGGTAATGCGGAACATGGGGACCTCTTTTGCCCTGTCGGAGTCCTTTGCCTTCCTGATTCAGAACATGGCTCTTTCAAACCCTTTTTTAGAAGAATTTATGGGATTTTCCCCTGAGGATTCGAGAACCCTGTCCTATCATAAGACCCTCAAGGATCTTGCCATGTTCAGGCGGTATGCCGCAAAATTTATATCGGAATATGAGATGTTCACAAGGGGTGATCTTTCAAATGGGGAGCCCTACGCCCGGATTATGAAACAATATACCGGTTTTTATTATCAGCCGGAAAGTCATCTGTTTGACCTGGCGCCCGAGCTGTACTGCCTGGATTATATCTTGGGTTGGATGGCGGAAACCGTTATGGAAAATTATCTGGTGGCGAAGTTCGGAACCCATTGGATGTTCGCGCCTGAGACGGGACAAATTCTGAAGGGTTGGTGGGCTCAGGGAAATCAATATGACCTGCCGCGGTTTCTGGCACACAACGGCCTGGGCGAAATGAGTGCCGAGGCCATGGTGAACCGCTGGGAAAAAGGATTGGAATAGTTTATTTCGAGGATTAAAATTTTTATCTGACGCAGAGATTGGCGAAAAAGACAGTTTTCGTTTGGGCACTAGATAAAATCATTTCGTCACGAGAATAGCATGTATGATCGTGTTTTAAAGCGGATGCAAGAGCTATTCGTAATCGGCAATACATAGCGACCTTGCATGCAGAAGAAGAGATGGATGATGACAATTTATCTATTTTTGATATTGAGCACATTGTTCTCAGTGGTAAGATTGATGCACTCGTAAAAAGTCCGATTTTGGCCATTTTCAGTAATGTAACCTGTTGATATTATTAATGGCGATTTCGTCAATTTTGACTTTTTACGAGACCATCAAGATTATTGAACGTCAGAAGGACCAAATCACGAAAGAATGGAAATATCTTATTGAAGGGGAAAGCTTTTTAAGTGATCTGACAATTGTGGTTGCAAAACTAAGCGTTACTGGTAAATTAGTGATTATCACCGTATATAAGATATGAGGAAAAAAATGATTTGTGATATTTGTGGGAAAGAAGGTGCAAATATTCATCATGTCACCAGAAGTTATGGTAAGAAAACCAGTTTGCTTATCATCGAAAATGTTCCCGTAGTCAGTTGTCCTCATTGCAGGGAAAGTTATTTAACAGCAGAGACTCTACATGAGATTGAACGTATCAAATTGCATCAAGAGAGTTTTGCAAAAGAGCGTCTTATCCCTGTGGCAGCATTTAGCGATATTCCCGTAACGAAACATCAAGATGTGCTGGCAAGAGATTGCACCTGAACCCAAATGAAATTCTTGTCTGAATCCTTCCTTAAGAATAGGTAAAATATTTTGAAACCCCTGGTGAGATTTCATTGGACGTCGTTTTTCAGAGCCCGATAGAGACCCCGGAATTGGTGATAGGTTAACCCCAGGATTTGGGCTGCGTTTTTCTGGTTATGCCTGGCCGATGAGAGGGCCCGGTTCATCATGCGAACCTTTAATTCCCGGACGGCGTCTTTGAGCGACATGTTGAGAAGATCATCATCCATGAGGGGGACTCGGGGGTCGACCAACGGCTTTGGGATATTTGGCAAGTCCTCCCTCGTATGAAAATTCTCAAAGGGATTAAACACGATTTCCGTTATTTCTACGTTGTCGGTTCGATATACGGCCCGCTCCACCACATTTTTGAGTTCCCGAATGTTGCCCGGCCACGGGTAGTTTTCCAGAATGGCCATGGTTTCAGGGGGAAAAATCGGCGTGTCTGAACGTTCCATCTCAAAGGCCATTCTGGATGCAAAATGGTTGGCGAGAAGGGGAATGTCTTCGATCCTTTCCCTTAAAGGGGGTAGGAAAACCACTTCAAAGGAGAGGCGGTCCAACAGATCGGCCTTAAAATGTCCCTCCTTCGTTCGTTTCACCAGGTTCACATTGGTGGCCGCCACCAGGCGGACATCCGATTCAATGCTTCTGGAGCTACCCACCCGCTCGAAGGTTCCGTATTCCACCAGTCGAAGGGTTTTTTCCTGCACCTCGAAGGGCATGTTGCCGATTTCGTCCAGGAAGAGTGTGCCCTCGTGTGCTGCTTCAAACCGACCGGTCCGCCGTCGTTCCGCCCCGGTGAAAGCCCCTTTTTCATATCCGAAAAGCTCGGATTCGATCAGGGACGGGGCCAGGGCTGAGCAATTCAGGGCGACCAGGGGACCTTTCCAGCGCCCCGAAAGAAAGTGGATGCGGGCGGCTGCCAGCTCCTTGCCGGTTCCCCGTTCCCCCAGAAGGAGCACCGGCCTGTCGATGGGGGCGACTCTGGAGAGCTGTTCCTGCAGGTTCAAAAAGGGTTCGGATTGTCCAAGGGCGTCATGGGGTCTGGAAAAAGACTCAGGAGAAACAGGTTTTCGCGAGGACGATTCGTAACGATTCATGGCAAAAAAAACTTCTTATTGGGGGAAAAAACAATTTATTGGTAATTATAGCCATTCTGCCTCGGCTTGTCAATCGCCTAAATCCCTGATTCCCCTTGAAATTGGAATCTGGCACGATTTCTGCTCTATGCATATGACGGAATTTGTAGAATCGGGATATTTTTTTTAAAGTGGAGGGATGAATATGGGAATTTTTACACGTTTTCGGGATATCATCAGTTCAAATATCAATGTCATGCTGGAGGGGGCGGAAGATCCGGAAAAGCTGATTAAACTGATGATCCGTGAAATGGAAGACACCCTGGTGGAGCTGAAGGCGTCCTGCGCCGGTGTGATTGCCAGGACCGCGAAGACCCATCGTCAACTGGAGGAAGTTAACGATCGTGTCAAAGTATGGGAGGGGAGGGCCCAATTGGCAGTCGACAAGGGGCGCGACGACCTGGCGCGAGAGGCATTAATGGAAAAGCGAAAATACACCGGCCGGATTGAGGATCTGGAAAAGGAGCTTTCCGAATTGGATGGCCTGGTGGGACAGTACCATGAGGACATTCAACAACTGGAGGAAAAACTGCAAAAAGCCCGCGAAAAGCAGCGGATTCTGGTTCAGCGCCATATTTATGCCGTTCGGAAGCGACGTGCCCAGGAGGATATTCGGCGAATTGAAAGCACGGATGCGGTGATGAAATTTGAGGCTTTGGAAAACCGTATCGAGCGGATGGAGGCAGAAGCGGATCTGGTGAATTTTGGAAAAAAACCGAGTCTTGAGGCGGAATTCGATGGACTAATGATGGATGATGAGATCGAAAGCGACCTTCAGCGTCTCAAAACGTCCCTGAACCGTGTGGAAGAAAGGGTGTCTCAGTAATGGGTGGCGTACTGATTGTGGCAATTATATTCGGTGGATTGATTCTGTGTCTGGCCATTATCGGCGGTACGATCCTCATGGGCATCAAGGTCAAGAAGGGCGGTCTGTCTCGCAAGGATCAGCGTTCCCATACGGAGGACACCCGAATGATCCAGGAAATTTACCAGGGCCTCGAAGGTATGGAAAAGCGGATGGAAGCCCTGGAAACCATTATTTTGAAAGGCCGAAGAAAGGATAATGAGCAATGAAATTTATGAACCGGAGTTTTCGAGGGGGCCTTTATCGCTCCCGAAACGGGATTATTCTGGGGGTGATTCGGGGCGTAGCGGAATATTTTGATTTTTCCGTTTTCTGGGCCAGGATCATTGTCGTGATCCTGTTGCTGGTAAGCGGTTTCTGGCCCGTCACCGGGCTTTATTTCCTGGCGGCGTTGATTATGAAGCCTGCTCCCGTTCTACGCATCAACAGCGACGACGCTCACGATTTTTACGACAGTTACGTTCATTCCAGGCCCCGTGCCGTGGATCGTATCAAGCGGCGATATGACAATATTGAGCAACGCATCCGGCGAATGGAGGATGCCGTGACGTCCCGGGATTATGACTGGAAAACGCGTTTTGATGCTTGATATGGTATTGAAATCGAAGGGTCCACTTCTCGGTGCCCATTTCTCCATCGCCGGCGGTCTTCACAAGGCATTGTATACGGCCAGGGACTACGGCTGCACGGCCGTCCAGATCTTCACCAAGAACGCCAGTACCTGGAAAGAACGAATCCTGACCGATCAGGATGTCGAGAACTTTGACCGGGCACGCCAGGAGACCGGCATTACCGCCATCGCTTCCCACACGGCTTACCTGATCAATCTCGGCTCCCCGGAAAAGAAAAAATTCGACCGGGCCTGCACCGCTTTGACCCACGAGATGACGCGGTCTTTCCAACTTGGCATTCCGTGGGTGGTTCATCATCCGGGGGCCCATATGGAGGCTGGGGAGGCCGCGGGTATCGACCGGATTGCTGAAGGCATTAACCGATTGCTTCATGAAAGCCGGGGCAAAGGGCCGCAACTTCTACTGGAGACCTGCGCCGGCCAGGGTACGACCCTGGGGCACACCTTTGAGCAGCTTGCCGCCATTGTCGAAAAGGTCGAACAGCGAGAACGCCTCGGTTTCTGCCTAGATACCTGCCATATCTTCGCTGCCGGCTACGACATCCGCACCGAAGCGGCCTACCATAAAACCATTGATACCTTTGACAACGTCCTGGGCCTGGATCGGCTCAAACTGATCCACCTCAACGATGCCCGGCGGGAACTGGGCTCCAGGGTTGACCGCCACGACCACATCGGAAAAGGGAAAATCGGCTCTGAGGGGTTTTCCCTGATCATAAACGATGAACGTCTGACCCACATACCGAAAATCCTGGAAACCCCGAAGAAAGAGGGGGGTATTGACTGGGATCGAAAGAACCTGGATTTTCTGGAGGGTATGCGGATACGACCATATTGAACAACGCATCCGGCGAATGGAGGATTGGGTTAAATCCATTGGTTTATCCTCCCTCGATATTCGTATACGCGGAAATTAAACCATATGATCAACCGGAAAGACAGGGTTTTCTCGCCGCAAGCACCTCGTCCATCCTTTGGGACCTTGTCTTTTGAGGGGCATTCAGCAAGAGTTCGGGACGGGTCTTTGCTTCATTTGCTATAGCCTTACACGCATCTATGAAGAGGTCTAAATTCTCCTTTGATTCAGTCTCGGTGGGTTCGATCATCAGCGCCCCCTGTACGACAAGAGGAAAATAGATCGTAGGGGGATGAAAACCGTAATCGATAAGCCGTTTGGCGATATCCAGAGCGCTTACTTTCCCTTCAGCCTGAATAGAATCCGTGAAAACGCATTCGTGCATGCAGATTTTGTCATAGGGCAGATGGAAAACAGTTTTAAGTTTTTCCTTTAGATAGTTTGCGTTGAGCACCGCGAGTTTGCTTACCTTTTCAAGTTCAGGGCCCATGGTAAGGATATATGAATAGGCCTTGATCATAACGCCGATGTTTCCGTAAAAAGCCTGAACCTTTCCAACAGAGCGAGGATTGTCCTCGCTTAAGGAGAATTTGTCTCCATCCTTGACCACCTTCGGTGAAGGCAGGAATGGTTCCAGTTCTTTTTTTACGCATACAGGACCTGATCCGGGACCACCTCCACCATGGGGCGCGGAAAAGGTCTTATGGAGATTCAGGTGAATGATGTCCAGGCCGATTTTTCCCATTTTGACGATTCCCATAATCGCATTCATGTTGGCTCCGTCGCCGTAAACCAGGCCTCCTCTGTCATGAATTATAGCGGATATTTCAGAGATGTTTTCCTCGAAAAGGCCGAGGGTGTTGGGGTTGGTGATCATGATGCCTGCCACTTCATCATCCATCAGGTCTTCGACCGCCTTTATTGAAATAATACCCTGCTCGCTGGATTGAAGGGGCAGTGGTTTATATCCGCACAGGACCGCGCTCGCGGGATTCGTTCCATGGGCGGTGTCGGGGACAAGTATTTTTGTTTTCTGCTTTCCCTGGCTTTTATGAAAGGCATGGATGAGCAGCATGCCCGTCAGTTCTCCCTGAGCGCCGGCAGCAGGCTGAAGTGAAACGGCATCCATGCCGGTGATTTCACAGAGGGCCTTCTCCAGTTCATACATCAATTCGAGCATCCCCTGGCTCAATGATGCGGGCAGAAGGGGGTGAGCCGATGCAAACCCTTCCAGGCCCGCAAGTTTTTCATTCAGTTTGGGGTTATATTTCATAGTACAGGAACCCAAAGGGTACATCCCCGTGTCAACCCCGAAATTCCATGTGGATAGACGCGTATAATGGCGAACAACATCGAGTTCACTCAACTGTGGGATATCAGGGACTTCACCGACCAGTGAATTATCCATTTCTGCTCTTTCAACGTCATGCCGTGGAATGGAAAAGCCCGATCTTCCTTTCTTTCCCTTTTCCCAAAGGAGAGGTTCATTTAAAATAAGTCCGGTTGTGCTTATCTGTTCATGCATGCTTTTACCCCCTCTACAAGCGCATCAATATCCTCTTTGCTTTTTGTTTCCGTAACGCACAAAAGAGAATGGTTTTTCATCTCCGGATAAAAGGATTCCATCTGGAGACCGGCAACGATTTTTCGATCCGAAAGCGTTTTACTCATAGTGGAGAATTCTTCAGGGAATTTTACAACAAATTCATTAAAGGTCGGGCCGGAAAAGGGGATTTCAAAGCCCTCCTTTCTCAGGAGGGTTTTTAAGTATTCGGCCTTGTCATGGTTTATCCGGGCGAGTTCTCGTAAGCCTTCCCCTCCAAGGGATGCCATATATATGGCGGCTGCAAGAGCGCAAAGGCTGTTATTGGTACAGATATTTGATGTTGCCTTTTCTCTTCTGATATGCTGCTCTCTTGTGGAAAGGGTGAGAACAAAGCCTCTTTTTCCTTGTTTGTCAAGTGTCTGGCCCACAAGGCGACCCGGCATATTGCGCATATACTTTTTCCTGGAAGCGAATATTCCCAGTCCGGGACCGCCGAAAGTGGGGGGTATTCCAAGACTTTGGCCTTCGCCGCATACGATGTCCGCTCCTGCGTTACCGGGACTTTTGAGAAGGCCGTATGCGAGCGCTTCAGTGAAGGATGATACAGACAGCGCTCCTTTTTCATGCGCCTTTTCACTCAGGCAATCGAGGTCTTCTATTATTCCGAAAAAATTGGGAGATTGGACGGAAATGGCGGCCATATCATCGATGTTGTCAATTTCGGAAAAATCAGTCCTTCCTTCGCTGTCAAAGGGCAACTCTATCACCTGATAATTAGACGGCCCCAAATAGGTTTTTACCACTTGACGATAGTAAGGATGGGTTAGCCGGGACATGGCAATCTTCTTTTTCCGGGTGATCCTTACCGCCATGAGCAGGGCCTCGGCAAGCGCCGAGGCGCCATCATATACCGAAGCGTTTGCCACCTCCATTCCCAACAGATGACCCACAAGCGTCTGATATTCATATATTGCCTGAAGGGTACCCTGGCTGATTTCAGGCTGATAGGGAGTATAGGCCGTTACGAATTCAGATCTGCCAAGGAGGTAGGTCAGCGATTCGGGTATGAAATGTTCGTAGCTGCCGGCGCCAAGGTAGATTTTATATTCCGGGGCCACGGCGTTCCCGTCGGCAAGGAGCGCAACCTTCTCCTTGGTTTCCCATTCTGTAAACGGCCCCGCAAGGGAGAGGGCTGAATTTTCCCTGCACCTTTCAGGGACAGAGCAAAAAAGCTCATCAAGGTCCTTTGCCCCCACGGCCTGGAGCATTGAAACCATATCTTCCTCAGTATGAGGCAAGTAGCGCATTTATTCGGTCCTCCGTAATTTGTGCTTGAACGACTGGCCTGTTCAGGCACGATTTTGGAATGCAGATTTTGGATTAAAGGATATAAGGAACTTTAAGATTGTAGTTTTTGTAAACAACAAAGCTTTCAACAGACTTAATCCCTTTCACTTTCGAAGCCTCCTTTGTATAAAATTCGAGAAGCCCAAAGTCTTCCTTTAACATTACAATGGCAATCAGGTCAAAACGGCCGGTAACCACGCTGACAGATACAACGCCTTTAAGCTTGCTGAATTCTTTGCCTATTTTTATTAAGTCCATAGATTGAAGCTTAATGCCGATGATGACCGTGCTATGACCGGGTAGTTTTTCAGGATCCGAAAGTCCACAAACTTCAAGCACCTCATTTTCTCTAAGTTTGTTCACCCTTGACCGAACAGTGTTTTCGGAGAGGTTGAGGCTGTCGGCGATCTCCTTAAAAGATTTGCGACCATCGCGCAGGTGTTTGATAATGGCGATATTTATCTTATCAATTTTCATCGGTTTACACCCCTTGTTCGAAATTTAGAATCTTCCGAGGCTCTAATCCCTTAAAGCGCTTTCATGTAAGCGGTTTTATCCATGAGTACGTCCAGCTCTCGTGTGTCTTCAGGTTTGACTTCAATGAGCCATCCACCTTCGTATGGCTCTTTGTTGACGAGTTCGGGAACATTTTCAAGATCTTCATTGATGGCGACAACCTCACCGCTTACAGGCATGATAATTTCGGAAACCGCTTTTACGGATTCAATTGTCCCGAATTCATCACCTTTTGAAAAACTGTCTCCGACCTCAGGAAATTCCACAAAAACGATATCGCCAAGCTGGTCCTGTGCATAATCCGTAAGTCCGATTTTTACGATTTCGCCTTCGAGTTTGGCCCACTCATGATCTTCAGTGTATCTTACGTCTTCGGGCAAAATCAGTTCGTTGATCTCTTTCATTGTCAAGCCTCCTTCTCTACGGTTATAGAGTTACAGCGTTTCCATCACAGGGATTTTGGCGGAACGGTAAGGTCTGATATCGTTTCTGACTTCAACCTTAATTTTCCTTTTGCCTTCTCTCAGTGTAAGCGCGTCTTCCGTTTCAAAGGGCCTATCGACCTTGACGAAACCACAGCTCAGGCCTTTTGGAAAAAAATCTTCCGGTTTGTCAGGGGAGGTGATGCTGACTATTTTGTTATCCAAGCGTCCGATTCCCATATCGGTTGCACAAGTAAGAACGCTTCCGATGCTATCTCCGTTGCTGTCAATGACTTCGGAATTTTTACCTGCGGACACCTTTCTTACATCATAACCCGTAAAGACATACGTATAATCCGGTTTTTCAATGTGTTGCAGGGCCTTTGAACCGATGAATTCCTTGGTGAATCCGGATAGGTCATCGTTATACGGCAGGGCAAACGACCAGGGATTATTGATAAAAGGCCAGTGTCCGATGTCCTGATGGGACAGGGGGAGGACGGCGCCCGTTCGTAGTGAATCACGGGAACCCAGACCGCAGGGTTTAATGTTGAATTCAGCGCCGATTTCAAGAATGTTTTCCCATAAGGAAACGATATGGGCGGGGTTTATGAATATTTCAAATCCAAACTCACCCGTGTAACCGCTTCTTGATAGAAGCAGTGGGGCGCCATCCTGAAGTGCGACTTCTCCAGACCGTTTATTTTCCGGATCAAAGTGGCCCTTGAATGAGAAATAGGGGATTTTGGAAAACACCCTTTCCGGATTTTCCAATAGTTTTGAGAGAATCACCGCCGACATGGGGCCCTGGATGTCCATTTTGGCGACTTTGTCTGTGAGGTTTGTGATTGTAACGTCATGGCTATTTTTGTACTCTGCCAGGTGTGAGGCGATGATTTCGCCCATTCCGGCGTTGACGACGATCATGAACCGATTTTCATCCAGCGGATACGTGATGGCATCGTCAATGACTTCACCGTTTTCATTTAAAAATACGCCGTAAACACATCTTCGGCTTGAAATGGGTGTTCTTTTCAGTCCTACACATTTAGTGAGGTCTTTGGAAAAGCAATGCTGTAGCAGATCAAACGCACCAGGCCCGTCGACGGTCGCAACCGCCATGTGGCTTGTATCGAAGATGCCGGCCCTGAGAAGTACGGACATATGTTCTTCCTTGATGCCGGCAGTGTACCATATGGGCATTTCGTAGCCGCTGAAATCCGCCATGTTGCCGCCGTTTGCAACGTGCCATTCATAGAGTGGTGTCTTTTTCATTCTTTTGTCCTTACCGACCTGCAAATTATTTGTTTGAATGAATTGCATATTTTGATGAAAATGTCAATGTTTTATTAAAAATTTTACGAATACATCAATCAGATTGACAATATCAGCGCTATGTGTAATATGCCGTAGTGTTGATGTGCTTTAAAATCAGGCAAAACCGGAGGTGAAGAAATGAGCAAGAGGATCGTGATCATAGGCGCCGGACCCGGTGGTTACGTGGCGGCCGTAAGAGCGGTGCAAAAGCGTGCGGAAGTGACTGTGGTCGAAAAGGAGAACGTCGGGGGAACCTGTCTGAACTCGGGATGCGTTCCATAAAAAATCATGAAAACAACCGCCGATATGGTGGACAAATTAGGACACGGTGCCGAATTTGGTGTGGATATTGACGGCAGTGTATCTGTCAATATGGGCAATTTGATGAAGCGGAAGAAAAAAATACTTGATGCTCAGAGCAAGGGGATTCTTGGGCTTTTTAGCAGCCACAACATCCGGTATGTCAAAGCAACGGCCTGTATTAAAGAAAGCGGCATTGTGACGGCGGCATCTGCTGACGGAACTTCCGAAGATATCCCGTATGATAATCTGATTCTTGCCATGGGTACTTCTCCCTTGAATATCCCACTGTTTCCATTTGACGGTAAAAAGATACTTTCGAGTAATCATCTGCTGAGTCTTACGGAAATTCCGGAATCCATCATAATTGTCGGTGGCGGCGTCATCGGGTGTGAATTTGCCTTTATCCTGTCGGTTCTCGGCTCGAAAGTAACGGTTGTCGAAGCCATGAACAGGCTTCTTCCCATTCCGTCTGTGGATGAAAGTTGCTCCAAGCTGATTCAGCGGGAAATGAAGAAACGAAAAATCAATTTTTTTACAGATCAGGCTGTTGACAAAGTAGAAGATGTTGGTGACAAACTGAGCGTTCACATCGGGAACTTACCGTTTTCGGACAAAGAAAAAAAACGGGTTGTTGTGTCCGTCAGCAAGATGGCAGTATGCGTCGGAAGGGCATCCAATGCCCCGGGTACGGGTCTTGAAAAGATTGGTGTTAACGTGAGTGAAAGCGGTTGGATCCAGGTCAACGACAGAATGGAGACCCATGTTCCCGGCGTATATGCCATTGGTGATATTACCGGCCCTGAACGTGTAATGCTTGCACATGTGGCTTCAAGCGAGGGTGAAGTCGCAGTGGATAATATCATGGGGGATACCCGGGAAATGAAATACAATGTGATTCCGAGCGGTATTTTTACCATGCCGGAAATCGGAAACGTTGGATTGTCCGAAGGTCAGGCAAAAAAAGCCGGATACCTTGTGCGAAGTGATTCCGTTTTATTCCGCAGGCTTGCGAAAGCACAGCTTCTGGGAGAACTTGCCGGAGAGGCAAAAATTGTTTCAGATGGGGATACCGGAAAGATTCTGGGTGTTCATATCACCGGCCCCCACGCGACCGATCTGATTGCCGAAGGTGTGCTGGCCATTCAGAAAGGAACTACTGTGAAGGAGTTGGCAGATACCATCCATGCTCATCCCACACTGGCTGAAATAATGCTTGAAGCGGCTTTTAAAGCAGATGACAGGCCACTGCATGGATAACAAAATTTGTTTTATATTTGAGTAATTTGGTGAAATTCCGGTTTCATGAGGCAAACCCGTTTCTGGCAATCTCCAGGTAAAATTCTACTGCCCGGCCGATCTTTTCCACCACGCAGTATTCATTGGTTTGATGGGCCTGGGATGGTTCTCCCGGGCCCAGGATCAGCGTGGGAGGATTCTTGAGGGCAGACGTCAGAACAGAAGCATCAGTAAAGAAATTAACATATCCCGGTTCAGGTCTGCTTCCCTGTATACGTTCCAGGATGTCAAGGACCCGGCTTATCCACGGATCGGTTGCCGGCGTCGAAATACCTGGAAGATCGAGCAGACGCTCAATCTCAATATCCGGACCCAGATGGTCCTTTATATCCTCAAAAAGGGCCGCATGTTCCACGCCCGGTACGCTGCGCAAATCAACCCGAAAGTGCGCGGAATCCGGAACCATGTTGATCTTTGAACCGCCCGTAAAAGTCCCCACATTCACGGTGGGTTTTCCCAGTTGCGGGTGGCCTTTGGCCGAAGAAAAGAAATCCTCAAGGCTGGCCGCGGCCCGGGCCGCCTTGTAGATGGCGTTATCGCCCAAATCCGGCATGGAGCCGTGTGCTGATTTTCCTTTTGCCGTGCACTCCAGCCAGAGCACCCCTTTATGACCCAGAAGCGGGATATTCCCGGAGGGCTCCGCCACCACAATAGCGCCAGCCTCACGGGGCAGAACACCGCTTTCCTTCATCTGCAAAGCGCCGTCACAGCCCGTTTCTTCACCGGCAGTGAATACAAAAACAACACCATGCTCCCCTTCCGGTTCTTGGGCCAGATGGAGTGCGGTGACGACCATGGCAGCGATGCCACTCTTCATGTCGCTGGCGCCCCGTCCCAAAAGACGTCCGTCTTTAATCTCCGCGCCGTGGGGAGGGCTGTCCCATGGGGCATCGCCTACGGGAACCGTGTCCAGATGACCGGTGAAAACCAGCGGCAACTTCGAAGATTCCCCG
>CAYPQJ010000057.1:0-20709 GCA_964412835.1 uncultured Desulfobacteraceae bacterium
CCACCCGGTATTCTTGGAGTATGGACTTTCCCACCTTGGTTTCAAGATCTTTTTGGGATGCGAAACGGTGTGTACCCAGGGCCACCACAATGGTGATGTGGTATCGACGGACCCCGGTGTTAAGGAGCTCACTGAGAATGGGGGGCAGCATCTGAGCAACCGGTGTTGCCCGGGCCGAATCATCCACCAGTATGGCCACTGTCATATCTTCTTTTGCCATGTGCGAAAGCGTTGCAGAACCTTCGGGTTGTGCCAGGGCACGTTTGACAAGATCACCGATGGGCGTTGCGGGGATGTTTTCGGTGAACCGGGTATGCTCCCGCACGGTCCATTCCGGCGGCAGGGTAAAGGGTTGTTTTTTTTCGCCGTTGTAGAGAAAATAATCTTCTTTCAAGAGCCTTTTTGTCCTCCCAATATTCGGGGTTAAATCAAGTTGCAGGTTTTTTAAAATGAAAGGTCACGATGTCATAGGAAGAATTCTTAACAGTGTCAAGTTTCATTTCCCTTTTTTCCTTTGGCGTATTTCTTCATGGTGCAGGTGGATTGCTGTGCTCCGGAACATGAACAACCTTCAGCGGTGTTTCCGTATCGAAGTGTACATCTCTTTGGGGATAGGGTATTTCAATTCCATGGGCTTTGAGGGTATCCCAGATGCTGAGCATGACTTCGCTGGTGATATTGGCCACCCCGTTTTGTGGGTCTCGAATCCAGAAGCGCAGTTGCAGATCTATGGAATTGTCCCCGAATCCCACCAGCAGGCATTTCGGCGCCGGGTTGTTCAGCACTCTTTGGATGTCTTTGGGGGCATTTTTGATGAGTTCCATGGCATTGTGGGGGTCCGCATTGTAAGAGATGCCCACCGGCACCTTGATCCGGATTTTTCGTGTGGAATAGGACCAGTTGATGACCTGCTGAGTGATGAGATCCTCATTGGGGATCAGGTATTCCTTCTCATCACGGGTGACCACCGATACACAGCGACCACCCATGTGTTTGACATATCCATATACGTTCTGCAGTTGCACCACGTCGCCCGGTTTGACGGATTTGTCGGAGAGCAGGATGAGTCCGCTGATGAAATTTCCGACAATTTTCTGCAATCCGAATCCAATGCCCACGCCGATGGCGCCGCTTAAAAGAGCAAGCGCCGACAAATCAATACCAACGCTGTTTAAAGCAACCAGCGTCACCATCACGATCATGGTGATATTGATACTCTTGGTGAGCATCAAACGGGTGGAAGGGGTCAGTTCGGAAACAGTGGCCAGTTTCTTTTCCATGAGTCCGCTGACCCAGTTGACGCCTTTAAGAAGGATGAACAGGACGAAAATGGCCTTGATGAGGGAAAGCAGGGTAAGTTTCACATCGCCGATTGTAAACCCGATACTCTCCAACAAGAAAATGGTTCTATCCAGAACACCCAGGATATTGAGAGCCGCAAACAGCCAGCATGCCGCGGCAATGAGTCTGGACCAGAATCGATCCGGAATGACGGAAGTGGCCAGTTGTATCACAACCCAGGCCATGGATAGGTTAAGGATCAGGTTCAACAGGAATATTCGTTGCCCGAACCGGACAATGGTCTGAATACTCAACCACAGCACGAATATGCTGAAAATGAGGGGCAACAAAGCCAGGAACCGAGCCAGAATTCCCGTGATGAATTTGCCCTTGACGACGTCTTCTTTTCGTCTGGATATAATGATTCGTCGGAGCCATCGACCGACAATGGTTCCCACGATCCATGCTGCCAATATTAAGGCGACCTGCTCCAGGATCTGTACGAGGTTTTCCCAGACGAAAATATTGGACATGACCCAGGCTTTCAACGCCAGCAGTCGTACCAGAAAAGCATCATAGTTTAAAAATGAATTCATTGGTTTTTAGATGGGTTGGTTCATTCTCATTTTGTTTAGGGTCGCTTTTGTCTTTCCCTTGTCGGTCTGCGTAAAATCGACGGTTCCTTCAGGCAACACAAAGCCCTGAAGGATTTGTGTTTGGCCGGGTCCACGTCAACATGGATGACGGAACATTTCCCCGAATCCATGGCGCGTTTAATGGCGGTTTTGAGACCTGCCGTGTCTGACACCCGTTCTCCCATGGCGCCCATGGCCCGGGCCATCAAATCAAAGCGGGTATTCCATTTTTCCGCAGTAGGGTTTTCGGCCTTGGAAGCTTCATCCTGAAAGTTCAAAAGGGCAAACGGATCCGGTTTTACAGGGTCAAAGGTATTGTCATTCAGCACAATGAAAATGACCGGCAGATCTGTTCGTATGCTGGTTTCGATTTCTCGTTGGTTCAGACACATGGCACCGTCTCCCATGATGGCATAGACCTGTCGGTTCGGAAAGGCCGCCTTGGCCCCGATGGCATGGGGTGATCCGGATCCCACATATCCCATTTCAGGGGCGTCAAGGATGGTGTTGGGCACCCGAACCTGGTGAAAATAGTGGCTCCAAGCCATGGTTCGGCCCCCGTCAATGACAAGAATGGCATCGTCATCAAATATCTCCCGGCAGATGGCGGGAATCTGGGCTGGATTCAAAGGCGCATTTTTGTCATCCAACTGTTTATCCAGTTCCTTACGAATCGTGCTGCAAGCCTTTTGATATGTTTTAATTCTCTTACGGCGCCCATCAAGATCGTTAATGCTTTTTATCTTTTGAAGTGTACTAATCAGTTCGGTGAGAAAACCCTTCACATCAGCCTGAAGCGCCAGGTCGGTTGCCCGGTAGGCCCCCAGGATCTCCGGGTCCAGATCCACCTGAATCAATTTTTGGGAAGAAGCGGGAGCCCAATGGGGCGGGGCGCCCCAGTTGTCTGTCTCGCCCATGCGGGACCCCAGGACCAGGACCACATCCGCCTCATTTCGGATGCGGGTGACCACCTCTTTGTAAATGAAAGGAATGGACTCCTCCAGGCGTTCGTCAACCGCTGACCGGGCGCCCCAGCTGGTGGTGATCGGCGCACAAAGGAGCGTTGCAAGTCCCTGAAGCTCTTGGAAGGCTTGTGCATGTACAACGCCCCCTCCCGCGTGTATCATTGGGAGCTTGGCATCAGCCAGCATGTGGGCTGCTTGTTCCACCTGTTGGGGAACAACGGGCATCGGTTTGGGTGTTTGATAACCGGACGGCGGGCGAAACCATGCCGGATTGAGATCATAGTCGGTGCTCATGATATTTTCAGGGATATCGATGTGCACCACGCCGGGTCGGCCCATCCGGGATTTCCTGAGGGCGGTTTGAAGGATTTCGGCGATCCGGCCCACGGAAGTGACGTTGCAGCTCCACTTGGTGATGGAACGGGTGGCTTCAACCTGGGGGAAGTACTGATATGCCCCCCCCCTGTCCGGATAGCTGATGCCTTCACGCCGGGTGCTGGTGATCAAAAGGATGCGATTGCCTTCCGCATTCTCCAGCGCAACACCGGCCAGCACATTGGCCACGCCCGGGCCATTGCTGGCAATACACACCCCCAGTTTTCCGGTCATCCGCGCATAGGCACCGGCCATGTGAACCCCATTGGATTCATGCCTTGGGGTCACCTGGCGGATGCCGTTGGGCTTAAATGTTGAATAGAGTCCGAAATAGGAGCCGTCAATGATGCCGAAGACCGTATCAACGCCTTCAGCGGCAAGGATTCTGGAAACAATACCGCCGCCTTTGATGGTTTCTTTTTTCTGGGGAAGCCTTGGGATTTTCATGATGTTCTTTCCTTTATGCCATTTTTCGGGTATCCAGATAAAACCTGAAAACCTCTTCGCTGGTTTTAAGAGGGGTATAACCGAATTCATCTTTCAGCTTTTGATTGCTTAAGACGGGTCGGTATTTCAGGAAGACCACCTGTTCCGGTCCATAGGGCGGCAGATTGTCGTCCAGCAGTTCAAAGAGCGGGCCGATATTTTCAGGCAGAATCTGACCCAGATGGTTCTGCGCTTTATGGAGTTTTTCCACGAGCGGATGAACTTTTCTGGGGAGAATGCCTGTGAACATATCCTGAACCAATTGAAAGTTCATGATGACCGGTCCGATGATGGACGGGATGGATTCTTTCACACCCGATTGGAACCCTCGGATTTTCTGGGATAATCCAAAAAGTTTTTCAAGAAGAGTATCCGAAACCTCCACATACCGTTTTTCCAGGATCCCGGCGATCTGTTTCATGGTTAAGGCACCATCCCCTGCAAGGTTGTAAATGCCTTCGCTATCTTCCTGGATCCCCTTTTTGATGCAGTTGACCACATCCTGATCCCAGATGAACACAAAAGGAGAGTCGGATCCTTTGATGCCGATGGCAATTTTTTTCTCAAACCAGTCTGTGATCTGGTTACTGACGTTTTCGCCCAAAATCGTTCCTGGGCGAAATATCAGTTGCTTCAATCCGGGGTACTGGTCGCGATATTCCGCCAGCATTTCTTCAACCAGCCTTTTGTGGTAGGAATAGGGAAAAGCTCTGTTGCCGCGGAGGGGGTCCTCTTCGGTTAGCAGATCGGCGTTGTCCGCATAATACCCGTATGCGGCACCGCTGCTGGTGATAATAATCTGTTTGACGTGATTCCGGATGCAAGCATTTAACAGGTTCTGGGTCCCCAGCACGTCCACGGAATATTCAAGGTCGCGGGAGCTGTCTTTTGGTGAAAATACCATGGTGGCCAGATGTACAATGGTGTCAACCGAATGGGTTTTGATGATCCGGTTTATTTCAAGGGACCGAACATCGGCTTTCAAATAGGTGATGCCCTTTTCCCGGGTCTCGGGGGAAGGTTCCCTGATGTCGGCGGCGATGATATCCTTAATGCCTTTGCGATCTGAAGCCAGTGCGTGAATCAGGTGTTTCCCGAGATATCCGGAAGCGCCGGTCACCAGGACGGTTTTCATGGTTGCTTCCGTTACATTTTTTTGTTTTTGTGTCTTCATATGTTTTTCTCCGCTGGGTTGTCGAGGCCCTAACCGGCCGGTTCCGCATGCAGGTCTTTGAAATCTCTAAGGTTCGGTGCCCACATGTGTTTTACGGGGTTCACGTCCACATGAATGACGGAACATCGCTCGGAATCGAGCGCGGCCTGGATTGCACCGCCCAGGTCCTTGGGGTCCGACACGCGCTGACCGTAGGCGCCCATGGCTTCGGCCAGTTGGTCAAATTTGGTTTCCCCGATGTCCGTATTGATGGATTCTTCGGGGCTTAACGTCTTCATCAACAGGGTTTTGATGGGTTTGAGGGTGAACAACTGATTCATTTTTACCATGCCCCATTGTTTGTCGCAAAGGACCAGGTAGATGACCGGTAAATTATACCGGACAGCGGTCTCAATTTCCTGTTGATGAAACCCCATTGCTCCGTCGCCGATAATACAATAGACTTGGCGTGACGGGTCGGCTACCTTGGCACCGAGGGTCTGTGAAACCCCCGCCCCCAGATGTCCCATTTTGGGTGTTCCCACAATGGTGTTGGGTGTTCTGACCTGGTGAAAGAAAAGTCCCCAGATGGAGGTATTGCCCCCGTCAATAACCACGATGGCGTCATCATTGAAGATCTTCCGGCAGATATGGGGGACATGGGCCGATGCCATGGGGCTGCCGCCATCCATTAGGTGTTTGTCCAGTTGACTGCGCCTGGCCCGGCAGCTTTTCTTCAGTTCTTCGGTATTTTTTCGGCGGTATTCCAGGTTCATCTTCGGATCGCGTTTCTTCAGCGTTTCCAGGAGTTGTGCCATGAACATTTTCACATCCGATTGAATGGCGAGGTTAACGGGCTTGTTGAAGCCGAAAACCGCCGCATCCAGATCCACCTGAATCAGTTTCTGCCTGGAAGGCGGGGCCCAGTAGGGGGGCTTTCCCCACCAGTCCGTTTCCCCCATGCGGCTTCCGAGGGTCAGTACCACGTCGGCCTTATTCCTGAGTTCGTTGGTGGCGGCCAGGTAAATCATGGAAATGGATTGATCACTCCGTTCATCCATGGCGCTCCTGGCACCCCAGCTGGTACTGACCGGCGCTGCAAGAAAACTGGCCAGTTCCATTAATTCTTTGTGCGCCCGGGCATGAATAACCCCGGTTCCGGCGTGGATCAGTGGAAATTTTGCCTGAGTCAACATATCCGCCGCTTTTTCCACCAGTTCTGAAAGGGGAGCCATTGGATCAAGGGAACGATAGGAAGCGGGGTCCCGTATCCATGATGGATCAAATGGAGAATCCATGTTCATGACTTTCTCGGGAATATCCACATGGACCACCCCGGGTCTGCCGGTGTGCGTCAGCCGGAACGCCTTACACATGGTTTCAGAGATTTTTTCCACTGATAAAACCATACTATTCCATTTGGTGATAGGCCGGGTTGCATCAATTTGCGGAAGATACCGGTAGGCTCCTTTGGGATCGGCATCGGGTTTGCCCCCTTCGGCGGCGCTTGAAATGAGAAGAACGCGGTGTCCCTCGGCATTTTCCACGGCAACGCCGCTTAGGGCATTGGCCATGCCGGGCCCTTTACCCGCGATACAAATACCCGGTTTCCCTGTAATCTGAGCGTATGCACCCGCCATGTGCATGGCGTTTGTTTCATGGGTCGGTGAAATCAGTTTGATGCCATTGGATTCAAGAGAAGCGCATAATGCGGAAAGAGAGTTGTCCACTATTCCAAATACCGTGTCAACCCCTTCCGCGGCGAGCATCTTTGAAACGATCCCGCCGCCTTTTATGGTCTCACCCTCATCTGACTGTGAAACATTCATGTGTCACTCCTGTGAACGGTTAAAGGTTGTAGGAAAATTCAGAATGTTTTGACTTTTTACATAAAATTCTTGACAGTCACAAGCATTTTGAAGAAGCATAAACGGAAAAAAGGGCAATGGCTCAAAAAAACCATAAATATTCCGAATGTCAGGGGGGTAGGGAATGGATGCAACGGCGATAGATCAGATCCGGCTCAATTTCAATCCGCAAGGGATGTTTGTGATCAACGCGGCCATCGGGTTGATGATGTTCGGCGTGGCCCTGGACCTGAAGCTGGATGATTTCAAACGCGTCATTGTTGCTCCCAAGGCTCCCGGTATCGGCCTGATCGCTCAATTCATCCTGCTGCCCGCTTTCACCTTTCTGCTGACCCTGGTGCTTCGTCCCCAGCCGTCCATTGCGTTGGGTATGATTCTGGTGGCCTCATGCCCGGGAGGGAATCTTTCCAATATCGTAACGTACCTGGCAAAAGGGAACTGTGCGGTTTCCATCAGCATGACGGCGGTTTCCACTGCTGCCGCAATCTTTATGACGCCCCTGAACCTGTCTCTCTGGGGCAGTCTCAATCCCCGTACGGCGGAGATTTTGAAGGCGGTGAGTTTAAGCCCCATGGATGTATTTACGACCATCTTTTTTATCCTGGGGGTTCCCCTGATGGCCGGGTTGACCCTGAGCCGATATTTTCCCTCCCTGGCGAATAAGGTGCGAAAACCTTTCAAAATATTTTCCCTGATTTTTTTCATCGTGATTGTTCTCGGTGCTCTGGCCGCCAATTGGGCTATTTTTATTCAAGTGGTGGGTGTGGTGATGCTGATTGTTTTGCTTCACAATGCCCTGGCGCTGAACCTGGGATATTGGTCCGGTCGTGTTGCCGGGCTTCCGGAAAGGGATTGCCGGGCCGTCTGCATGGAAGTGGGTATTCAGAATTCGGCTCTCGGGCTGGTGCTGGTGTTCAATTTTTTCGCTGGTCTGGGGGGAATGGCCATCCTGGTGGCCTGGTGGGGTATCTGGCATATTATCGCCGGTCTGATTACCGCATTTATCTTCACTCGCCGATCGTTGCCTACCCTTCAGGAAGGATGAAACGCATGACATCTTTCAAGAAAAAAGTGGTTGTGGTGACAGGCGCTGCCAGTGGTATCGGTCTGGCCATCTCTCTAAGATTTGCCAAAGCAGGGGCGCACCTGGGTTTGCTGGATATGGATGCGGTTCGCCTTGAAGCAGCCAAAGTTATGTTAGGTGATTATGGTGCCCGATGCTTGAGTGTGCCCTGTGATGTTTCGCGTCAGGATGCCTGCAACACCGCCATTGGACAGATCCTGGACCACTTTGGCGGGATCGATGTTCTGGTAAACAACGCGGGCATCACCCAGCGGGGCGCTTTTGTGGATACGGATATCGCCGTGTTTGAGAAGGTGATGGCGGTCAATTTCTTCGGTTCACTCTATTGCACCAAAGCGGCCATCCATAGTCTGATTGAGAGAAAGGGCCTGATCATCGTCAATGAAAGCATTGCGGGTATTGCGCCCCTTCTGGGGCGAACCGGATACAGTGCCAGCAAGCATGCCCTTCATGGCCTTTTTACATCGCTCCGCACCGAAATCAGGGAAAACGGGGCGCATGTGATGGTCGTCTGTCCCGGTTTTGTGGAGACCAACCTGCAAACGCGGGCCCTGGGTGCCGATGGGCGTGTGACACAACGACCCCAGTCCAGGGTGGGTGGACAGCAGACGCCTGCGAAAGTGGCGGATATCATTTACAGGGGGGCGCTCCGACGAAAAGATCTGCTGGTGCTGACGCCGGTGGGAAAACTCACCTGGTGGATGAGCCGCTTGCTGCCGCCCCTGTATGAGCGGATTATGGCGAAACAATTGAAATCCGAACTGGACGGTTGAGGGACATTGTTGTGGCGCTCACCGCCTATAGGAAGCTTTTCGGTGTCGGTCCTTTGGGTGCTCTCATCACGCTGATGCTGTTTCTTTTGGCATGGCTGGTTGACCGTAAAATGGGGCATGTCAACATTCTGATTCGGGCTTTTCCCTTAAGGTGTGCCGGAATTTCCCTCATTGCTTTCGGACTTTTTCTTCACATGTGGACCTTTTTTACTCTCAAAAACTGGTGGAAAAATGATCGACTGTGCACTATGGGGCCGTTCAGGTATTTTCGCCATCCCATGTATGCGGCCTGGGTGTCTTTTGTTGCAATGGGCGTTGCCCTAGTGATTAATTCATGGGTGTACGTGCTCTGGGCGCTGTTGCTCCACCCCATCTGGCATGTACTGGCAAACAGAGAAGAGAAAATTGTGGAGGATGTTTTTGGTGATGAATACCGGCATTATGCGGCGCGAACGGGTCGATTTGTGCCCAGGTTCCGTAAACGTTCAGAATCCCTGGATCAACCCTGACAATAAGAGAGGTCAATATGAGCCAATTCATGCAGATCGATATCCGTGTGATCCCTTTTTTTGAAGTCCCCTTTGAAAAGCGATTCCCCCGTCTGGTTGAGCTGTTTCGACGGTTGTCCTATGGGGAAGTCCTTAAAAAGGATCCGTCCTTTTATGAACTGATCGATACCATGGCGACCCTCTCCGAACATCCGGATACCCCTTCAGAACTGAAGGATCTGATCAGTCCTTATGTGGATAAACTGAAAAACCTCAAAGAGCAGGCCCGGGAACATCTCCTGGCCCGTCGCCTGGATGAGTTGGATCAGATATTATACCGGATTGAAGACCAGTTTGAAGATCTGGAAGGGGCGCTTTGATCCGCGAGATCGGGTTATAGCTGAAAAGGAACCGATCGGTTCAGTCCGATCCCTTCAAGGTCAATTTTCACATCATAGACCAGGATTTCCACGCCGTTTTGAACCGCTTTTCGTAATTCCTGCCCATAGGCCGGATCGATGTGATCCGCCGGCTCAAAGCGATCCGCATCCATCCTTTGAATGAGGTAAAACATTACCGAACGATCCCCCTGTTTCACCTGTTCCTGAAGTTCAACCAAGTGTTTGAGCCCCCGTGACGTCACGGCATCCGGAAAACAGGCGAGACCCTCCACAACCAGAGTGCAGTTTTTTACCTCTACGAAACACCGCTTTTCACCATCTTCCAAAAGCAGATCAATGCGGGAATTTTTACCGTATTTGACTTCCGACCGCACCGTTTCATAATCGGCTAACTCCGGAATCTCCCCCGCCAGAACGGCCGCCTTCGTCAGTCGGTTGGGAACGATGGTGTTGACGCCCACCAGGGAGGCCCCCATGTCGATCATTTCCCATGTGTATTTCAGGCGGCGCGAGGGTTTGTTGTGCCGGGTAAGATAGACCGTGCGCCCCGGTTCACAGCATGCCTTCATGGTCCCTGAGTTGGGGCAGTGGGCGGTCACCACATGATTGTTCCTCAGTTTGACGTCGGCCATGAACCGTTTATACCGTTTGATCAATACGCCCTCTATGAGCCTGGGCCATTTTAAACGGGCGCTATGGGTCCTTTCGTTTTCGCGCATGAATGTGGTCCTTTTATCTTTGTAGAAAATCAATGGTGTAAGGTTCCATCCCTGACGGATGTTGAGAAGCATATTTCTTGAGGGCATCTGCCATAAGGCGGAAATCGTCCCCAGGGATGCTGTAAGGAATGATGAGGACCCCGAAATGGGGGCGAAGGTCATTAAAGAACTGAACTGTGAGTCGAATAAAATCATTTCGGTTTCGGGTCACCATGGTCCTTTCCGTGGAAACCGCATACTCCAGTTGTGCCCTGTCGGAGGCCTGGGTCATATTCGCATCATGGGTGCTGACGGCGTCAACTTGATGTTTTTTCAATATGTGGGCGACCTTGGAGCTGATGTTCTCATCCAGGTAGTATTTCATGACCTGCTTCCAGCCAAAAAAGGAAACCTTTGATAAATGACTTCCGGTGTCCAGCTTTCATTTTGTGCCATCAGTGCATCGATTTCATCGGGATATGCCCGATAATATCCCAATGCGGATCTCAGTTGCAGATCAGAGAGCCAGTCAAGGGCATTGCGAAGCCGTTTGAAGTCTTCCTCCATGCTTTTGTGGGTCGCAACAATTTCCCAGACCTCAATGCCGGCACCGGCAATTCGTGCTCGCCGTCCACCAGCGCCTTCATTGAAAACGATACCGGGACAACGATTCATCTTGATTCCTTCATCAAGCAACGCTTTGGCCACGGCGGAAAATTCTTTACCCCATTGCTGAGCAATTTCCTGAATTCCTTCCACGGTTTTTTCAGGCATTCGCATACTTTTTTGAATACTTTTCATGGTTGTCTCCTGGTAGCAGTGTAGGACAGTATATTACAATGGGATACATTGCATGTCAAGCAAGGTTTGATTGTTGGTTGAAACGTGCTTGACCTCTTCTTCTTCAGGCTTTAAGGTCACGCATTCACTATCGATTTGGAGAAACCCTCATGCCGGAAGAGAGTAGTCCCGCCTGTGAGCAACATGAAACAGCGCCCTGGTCGCTGATCCTGTTACTGGTGGGGGCGGGTGTTGCGGCCTCGTTTCAGGTGGGTAAAGCCCCGCCCATGCTGCCGTTTATTCGAATGGAACTGGGCATGAACCTGTTCATGGCCGGTTGGATTCTATCCACATTCAGCATCACCGGTCTGGTCTTCGGTTCGGTTATCGGTACTGTTGCAGATGCTTTCGGCCATCGGCGTTTTGTGCTGTGGGGGCTGGTATGCCAGGCGGTCGCAAGTTTTTTGGGTTCCCTGGCATCTGGGGCTGAATTGCTTTTGCTCACCCGGGTCCTGGAGGGTTTCGGGTTCTTTATGATTGCTGTGGCCGCACCGGCCATGATTTTCAGAATTACCCCTGCCTGTCATCACCGCCTGGCACTTTCTGTCTGGAGTTGTTATGTCCCTGCAGGCGTGGCGGGCATCATGTTTCTAGCGCCTCTTTTGACGTCCCGTTTCGGGTGGCGGGGATTATGGCAGGCCAATACGGTTATTCTGCTGGTCTATGGCTTCTGGGTTATGCGGGCCACCAGCGGGATTGCTGCGTTTCGGGGTGGAAAACCGCTTCCATGGAAAACGGTTTTCCAGAACATCATATCCACCGCCACCGCAAAAGGTCCACTTCTTCTTTCCGCGATTTTTGCCAGTTATGCCTTGCAGTGGCTGCCTGTGATGGGATTTTTGCCAACCCTGCTCATCGAAGATCATGGGCTGAATCCGGCAAGGGCAGCCGTATTGACGGCAATCATGGTGGCTATGAACATGCCCGGCAACCTGGCGGGAGGCTGGTTTCTCCAACGGGGTGTCAGGCGATGGCAGCTTATTTCGGTCGCCAGTTTGATGATGGGTTTGTGCAGCCTGGCCATATATTCCCCCCATTTTTCCTTCGCAGTCCGTTACGGCGCCTGCCTTGTGTTTTCCGGTGTGGGTGGGTTGATCCCCTCATCCGTTTTGAGTGGCGCGTATTTTTATGCGCCTTCCAGGGACCTGGTGGCCGCCACCAACGGATTGTTTATCCAGGGGGCCCAGTTTGGTCAACTGGTGGGTCCGCCGGTCCTCGGGCTGATGGTTGCCAGTGCCGGTGGTTGGCATGTTGCGCCCTGGTTCCTGGGAGCTTCAGCGGCCTTGGGCATCGTGTTATCTTTTCGGCTTAGGGCTTTTTCGAGGTAAAATAACATTTGCTGTCGTATGAGTTCTTTAGTTGACTATGAAGTTCAGTATTGATAAAAAAAAGTTACGTATCTTTATCTTAAGGGTTACAGGTTGTTACTTGGTGAATCGAGTTTCGCTTATGGTAATCCAAAATTTTCGGTCATTGGAGAATTCGTTTGGGTGAGATATCCAAAAAAAATGATTTGGTGCTGGACGAGGAAGCCCAGAAACTGTTTGATCAACTCGGGGGCATTGACAGGCGGGAGCGTGTTCACGCTACGTCCGGTATCGAGGGAGGGCTTTCGTCGGATCCTCTGGGCGAAGAACAGGAACTGATGGATTTATGGCGCATTGTCCTGGTGGACTTTGTGTATGTGCTGGCCCAGTTTCTCTCCAAAATTAAGCTGCATGGGGTGAAATCGGTCAGGGCCGAAGACGTGGCACCCATCATCGATATGCTGACCAAAATCCACGAAATGAGCGATCGGAACGGCAGGGTCCTCATTCGTTATCGGGGCATGAGAATGCCCGATGAAAAAATCGATTTCGAGCGTGTGGATTATGTGGTTTCCTGCGAGAGTTTCCTGGTCGATATTCCCGTCATAAAGGCCCTTGCCAATCGTAAAGGCATCACCATGAGCCATCTGCCGGGTAAATTGAAAGCCGCCTTTGATCGGTTTCCTTCCATGAATATCAATTCCATCTGTTTTACCCTGGGGAAATGGCAGCAACGAGATCGGGATTTAATGTGGACGACCCTTCAATCTACCGGGCAATTTTTCGGCGCCTACAAGAGCAAAATATCGCTTAAAAGCGATGGGGATACGGATGATGGCTCTATTTCGGTGGTTTATAATGACAGAGGCGAACCCGATCCGAACCTGACGCTTTTGGCCGCTGCGAACGGGCTCAAGGCCGACAACATACAGGCCTTGGTCCGGAAATTGCGGGGGTTGATGAAACAACCGGAGGCAACGGATGCGCTGGAGCAATATGTAAGTGCTTATGATGCGCTGTTTGCATTTAAGAACGTTCAGGAAAAATTGCGGAAGCCCCCTGTTGAGATCAACAATCTGAGGCGGTTGGTCGTCGGCAGCGATGACGAGACCTTTACGCCGGAAAAAAGCGAGGTCGTGCGAATGATTGCACAGCGTTTCGGCAGTTCTCCTCAGAAGCTTGCCCAGGTCCTTGACAGTGTTTACGGCAATGACTTTTCCACCATGACCGCAGGGAACTTGAATGCACGGCTTATGAGGGTGTCTCATTTACTGGATTCCCCGAACAAAAATCCTTTTAGCCAAAAGGCTGAAAAGGAAGTGCTCAACAGTGTTGAAGAACGACTGGGACAGGTGCGCGATGATATTTTTGAAGAACTTGCCATCCATCAGCCGGAAACCGGTATCGAGGGTGGTCAGGGGATTTCTGCCGCCCAAACCCTGTCCCAAAAACTTCAAAGCATGGTGGTTTATTTTAAAAGGCGTGTAATGACCAAGAAAAAGATAAAGAACATGGCACACACGCCCATTGATTTCGATGCAGAGGATTATGAGACCGTCGCCAGGGATTTTGATATATCCGTTGAAGAGGCAAAGGCGTTTTTGGAATTGCTGAAAGGATGTTTTGATGGGGCGGGAAACTTTTTGAGAAACGGACTTGAAAAAAATATTCCTCACATGGCAAAGTACGGTGTGAAGATTTTCGGGTTTTTGTGGCACTACCTCCGAAAAACCTTGAGTCGCAAGGACCGTGTTGCCTTTCTGAATTCACTCCAATCCCTTATTTCAAAGATGGAGCAAACACCGGCGGCTCTGGCGCTTCTGTTGGAGGATTTTTGCCGCACGCCGTACGAAGTGCTGTTTTCGGATCGGAATTCCCTTATCCTGGCCAACGTTTTGCTTCGAAAATACAATAAGGAGATTCACAACGATATCGAAATTACCCCTGAAGAAGTACTCTTGGTCAGGGAAGGTTTGAGTCCGGAAGCGGTGAAGGCCGCAGGAGATGTTATCGATATCCAGACGGATGCGTTTTTCCAGAAGATCAGAACCATTCACGGGAAACTCCTGAAAGGCTTTCAAAAGGGGGAAGAAGATGGGGCTTTGCCGTTGCGGTTTCTGCTTTCACTGGAGAGGGAATGTTACATATTTCTGTCCCTGATCGGAAGACCTCCCGGCCACACCGTCATAAAGAGCGCCGTTAAGACCTACGGCAATCCGGGCTCGGAAATCTACCGGAAGAAAAGAGAAAAAGGGTTTGAGGAGGCCTGCCTGAAGCATCTGCGAGTTGCCGTAAGGGGGCTGTCCCGCTATGAAGACATCAACGATTTGCCTTTGCTGACGCATGTCAGGAATATGGAAAAGGACTTTTTGGCCATCAGGAAAGATAAGGCTTACAGAGATTCGGTTCAAAAAGCCATGGAGTGGCTGGATTCGGCTATCAGCCTTATTTCAGGGCGTGACGACACCGTGCGATAAACGTAACTGCTCTATTTTACACGTTTAAGCAGCAGTGCGACCCGTGCCAGAAACCGTTTTCGGGCGATGGGTTTGGTAAGGTAGTCGTCGGCTCCCGCATCCAGACCTTCCAACTCCGATTCTTCCTCATCTTTTGCCGTCAGCATCATAATGGGGATAGATCGGGTGTTTGCCTTTTTCTTGAGCTTTTTGATGAGCATGACGCCATCCATCTCCGGCATTTCATAATCGGTGACGATAATATCGGGGCTTTCCGTTGACGCCAGCTTCAGGGCTTCCACACCGTTTTCTGCTGTGATGACAAGATAATCCTCGGATTCCAAAAGATGCCGGAGCAACTTCAGCACAACGAGATTGTCGTCAACCACCAGAATTTTTGTGGGACAATCGGTGGTGAATAGGCAGGCATCTTCTGGGGTATCCTCATCTTTCGGTATCAAATCTTCCTGCGTTGGAGAATCTGTGGCCAGGGGATGGGAATCAACTGTGATTTCCGGTGGGGCCACGCGAAAAACCTCTTCAATGGTGGTCAACCCCTGAAGGGCTTTTTGAATCCCGTCGATTGACATCAACTGAAACCCTTCCTTTTGCGCCGTTTGTTTAATTTTTTCGCTCGACAGGCCTTCGGATACGAGGTTCTTCAGAGAAGGGGTCAGGGTCAGCATTTCAAACAATCCCAGGCGGCCGGAATAACCGGTGTGCTGGCATTCCTCACAGCCTGCGCCCTTCCAGAAGACGACATCTTTCTTGTTTCCGATGTAGGGTCGAATTTCTTCCAATTGTTCCGGAGGGAGCTTATCGGGTGCTTTGCAGGACCCACAGATTTTTCTGACAAGCCGTTGTCCGATTACGGCTATCAGCGAGGAGGATACCAGGAACGGGTCAATGCCGAGATCCATGAGCCGAATTACGGCGGAAGGTGCATCGTTGGTGTGTAGGGTGGAAAAAACAAGATGCCCGGTCTGGGCGGCCTGAAAGGCGGTGAGAGCGGTCTCCTGGTCCCTGATTTCGCCGACCATCACAATATCCGGATCCTGCCTGAGAATGGAGCGTAATCCTTTGGCAAAGGTAATTCCGGCAGCTGGGTTTATCTGGACCTGGTTGATGCCGGCCACGTCAAATTCGACCGGATCCTCCACGGTAATGATATTGACTTCCGGGGAATTGAGTTTGTTTAAACAGGCATACAGGGTCGAGGATTTCCCGGATCCCGTAGGACCGGTTACCAGAATGATGCCCTGGGGCGTTTGGATGGCACGCGAGAGGTATTTAAGGTCTTTGGGGGCAAACCCCAGATCTTCAGGGTTCAGTTGGGCCGTCGCCGGATTGAGGATGCGGAGGGTGATTTTTTCACCGTAACTGGTGGGCAGAGAGGAAACCCGCAAGTCAAAGGTTTTCCCACTTTGCCTCACCTGAGCCTTGCCGTCCTGGGGCTTGCGTTTGATGGCGATATCTATGTCGGACATGATTTTTATTCGGGAAGCCACCGCCGCATGGATGTTTTTATCCGCGCGCATGATTTCCCGCATAATGCCGTCTACGCGGTACCGAACCACCAGCGAATTTTCCTGAGGTTCTATGTGAATATCGCTTGCCCCCATTTTAATGGCGTCGGATATCACGGAATTAACAAATTTGACAATGGGGGGGAGGTCCCCAAGATCCTGAAGCTCTCTTATGGGTGTCTCTTGTTCTTTTTTTCTTTCAACCACTTCAATGTCGTCATCCGTTCCGAATCCCAGCCCCAGACTTTGATCAAGGCCCTGTTTCGGATAGTGCTTCTGAATGGCGGTAGCCATGTCACCCGAAGGTACGACCGCTCGATCAATGGGCAGTTCGGTATAAAAGCGCAGATCCTCAAGCGCATAGAGATCCAGTGGGTTGGCCATGGCCACCAGGAGTCGATCCCCCTTCATTCTAAGGGGTATGACCATGTGCTTTTCGGCAAGTTCAGGTGAAATCAGTGCAATGATGTCGTTGGGGATACTGGCTTTGTCAATCCTGCCGTAGGGTATTTTAAGGCGTATCGCCAGGGCTTTGGCGATGGCTACGTCATCTGCAACACCCATATCCACCAGAATCTGTCCCAGCATTTTCTTGCTGGATTTCTGGGCTTTGAGGGCTTTGTTCAGGGTTTCCTTATCGATCAGGCCTATCTTTACGAGGTATTCACCCAGCCGAATGGTTTTTTTGGTTAATTTCGCTGGTTTTTCGGGGGTGGTTTTCACATTGTTCAAAACGATGATGCTCCTGAGACTGACGTTTATCAGTAAGGATATTTTGGAAGCAAGAGAAGAGTAATATGGACTGTTTCGAAAGGAATTTCAACACAATTTTTTTCCGGAGCAATGTTTCATGAATAGGCGTTATTCTGAGAGCCCACAGGTTTGGCACCATGATCGGATTCTCCCTGGATTCAGGTGAGATTGGTCGGATTATTGCCTCAAAATCCGCCTGGACCATTGACACCCGGTGAAGGGAAATGGTATAAATTCGGCATATTTCCGGAAAAATATCTCAATGACAGTGAGGTTTTCCCATGAAATGTGCCTACCACCCCCAGAAAGAGGCTGTAGTCAATTGCGGCATGTGCCGGAAACCGCTTTGTGAAGAATGCGGGAAACAGACAGCAGGTGAGAATATCCTCTGCAGTCGATGTGCTGCGCTTTCTGCCGCGCAGGATGCCGCAAACGGTGAAGATGAACGACAGGTAAAACACGAGGAGAAAAAATCTGAGACGTCCAGGAAGGGTAAAAAACCCCATGTGGCAATGATTGTCATTATTATTCTGGCGATTCTTGTTTTGCTTGCCAATGTTTATATGTATGTGGGGCCGAATGTCCCTGATGTGGCTGAATTCGACCCGCAGCAATACCCTTTGCTGACGGCTGATCTCATAAATGACGGTATCGGAGATTATGCGGCAGATCATGGGGGGCAATTTCCGGGGAACTTGACGACGCTCCTCGGAAAATACATCCCCTACGAAAAGATAACCCCATCGGTGCTTGACATGTTCTCCTACAGGCGCTTCTCCCCCACATCCTACGAGCTTCGGTTCAAGGATGCAGATAATGTGGAATTTTCAGACATTGTTTTTGGAAAGGAGGATAAGTGATGCTCGGACCGGCTGAGAAAACCGCATCCAAGGGATTCACCCTCGTAGAGATCATGATAAGCCTCGCCATTTTGGGCATTTTGGCATCAATTTCAATCCCGAATTTTAGATCATATATGGAAAAGGCCGAATATGCGTCCATGAGGACAACGCTAAAATACCTGATGGATGGCGAGGACTACCATTTTTTAGAAAATGGTACTTTCTTTGCGGTCAATATCCCCAGCGGGACGGCAATGGATATACCGGAGCTGGCCTATTCTTTTCCTGCGGGCCACAAGAATCGGTATCGAATAAATGTCATCAATAATGCGCGTCGCAATCGTTACCGGATAACGGTTTTTTGCGATTTTGATTCAAATGGAGATGGCAGAAACGACCGGTTTACCGCCACTACGAATATCGTGCTTGGTGAAGTGAGAAAATACAGGGTAATTGTTCAGACGCGCTAGACATGTGTGTTAATGGCGTTGACATTGCAGCCCTTCGTCGATCAGTGCCAGCACCCGCTGTTTCTCTTCCGGAAATTTATACCCTTCATAACTGTGGCTGAAGAGGTAACCACCCCGACGGTTCTTCCAGTAATTGCCCGCATGATCAAAACAGACCCTGGATGAGACATTCAATGTTTCCATGGTCAGTTTGAGTTCCTCAAGTTGCTCCCGGGGGGAGAGCATTTGAAACCCCTTTTCAAGGGCTGCTTGATGGAGCGGGGTTCCCGGCCATAGACGAAAGGGCCTGGAACGGATGTAGTGGGGATTGATATCATTGAGCACCCGCGCGGTATTGAGGGCGTGGTTTTCCCAAAGGTCTTTACCTCCCACGCCGGGCATCCAGTATTCGGAAACCTGAAATCCGGCTTCAATGGCCTTTTGCCCCCCGGTGATGTGGCTCTCGGGTGTGGCACCCTTCTTAATCATTTTCAAAACGGTTTTGTCGCCGGATTCCAGGCCCAGGTGCAATCGGTCCAGACCCGCTTTGCGGATGTTTTTAAGGGTCTCCGGTTTTTTCTGTGCCAGGGTTTTGCTTCGGGCGTAGGAGGTAACCCTGTTGATGGACGGAAAAGTCTCCCGCAGGTATTTGAGTGCTGCCACCAGGGTTTCTGTTTTCATAATGAGGCTGTTTGCGTCCTGCACAAATGCTGTTTTGCCCCCGCTCAACAACCACTGGTAGACCATCGGAAACCCATTGTGATACTCCAGTTCCGGAGTGCGCCGCATCAACATGACAGCTGCCTCATGGCTTACTTTTTCGTTTTCCCCGGTTTTGGAAGAGAGCTCTTTTAGGTCATGGGCCAGTCGGGCCACGGCGTCGATGTCCTGTTTGATGTCCTCCAGGGTACGGAGCTCGAATTTTTCATGCTTATACATCCCGCAAAAGGTGCAATGGTTCCAAGGGCAGTTGCGGGTAAACCGGACCAGCAGGGAATCGCTGCCGCCTTCGCTGGGGGGTCGATATACCCCGGTTTCAAAATTATATTTCTGAAGACTTCCCATTGATCTTTTTCTCCTTATTGTAAATCAACCCTTTTCGGGCCATGGTTTCAAGGAGCGTTTCCGCCGCCTTCACTTCTATTAGGCGGCAATCACCCTGGCATTTTCCGGTGTGCCGGTGGACTATTGAAAAAAAACCCTTCCCTTTTTTGCCATGACCTTCAGGATTTCCGCCGGCGCATAATGGGCATAGCCCCGTTGGGCCAAATCTTCCAGATGATTTTTCAGGGTTTCCATGCCAAAGCTGTCCATATAGTGAAAGGGGCCTCCGAGAAATGGCGGAAACCCCACTCCCAGCACCGCCCCCACATCCCCATCTTCGGGAGAGGCGATCACATTCTCCTCAAGGCATACGGCCGCCTCGTTGACCTTTGCCAAGACCAGCCTTTCTCGAATCTTCTGCGTCTCCGCGCTACCCTGCTTCATTTGACGCACATATTGATACACTTCCCGGTTCGGTCTTTTTCGGCCTTTTTTCCCCTCGGGATAGGTATAAAACCCCCGGCCGCTTTTCCGTCCCAAAAACCCCGCTTCCACGAGCATCTCAAGGGTCTTGGACGGTTCGGAAAATCTCTCGCCCATGGCCTCGGCCATGAAACGGAACGCCCGGTTTACCACATCCAGACCCATTTCATCCATGAGGGACATGGGGCCCACGGAATATCCGAAATCCTCCATGGCCTCGTCAATTTGTTCCATGGCAGTGCCTTCACCGAGCAATATCAGTACCTCGTGAAGATACCGGCAGAGAATCCGGGTGGTGTAAAAACCGGGGCGGTCCTTGACATGAATGACGGTTTTCCCTTGCGCATGGGCAAAACCGTGCGCTGTATGCAAGGCCCAATCTGCGACACCTTCCGGCGCAATCAGTTCCACCAGGGGCGTCTTGTGAACGGGAGAAAAGTAGTGTATGCCCACCATCCGTTCTTTGTGACGCGCGTGGGCTGCGATCCGGGAGACAGGTAGAAAAGCGGTGTTGGAGGCAATCACGGTATCGGGTTTCACTTGGTCCTCAACCTCGGCCAGTACCTTTTGTTTTAGATCGAGATCCATGGAAGCCGCTTCAATCACCAGATCGGCCCCAGCCATATCACCCATTTCACGTGTCCCCGAAAAGCGCATTAGACGTTCTTCGAGCGTTCCCGGTGTGATGGCTTCCGATTTCACCTGTTTATCCAAACCTGCCCGAATCTGCTTGCTGCAACGTTCGATGGCTTCCTCGGAAATGTCATGAACCACCACGGGATATGAACCGAGGGAAACAGAG
>CAYPQJ010000058.1:0-20618 GCA_964412835.1 uncultured Desulfobacteraceae bacterium
AATTGTTTTGTAGCACGGGTGGAGCGTTACGATATTGCAAGAGGTGCCGGGAGGTTGGATGTTGAATTTTCCGATCTCATCACAGATACCCTTTCGGGAATGACGGAAGTGGCCGATGAAATCGGCTTGAAAGGCACACCCCAGGCCGATGTGGGAAAATCATGAATCTGGCTCAATTTCCAAGAAGACGCTATACGGTCGGACAGACACCCATTGAAAAGCTTCCCCGCTTCTCCAAGGCCGTCGGCGGACCTGATATTTATATGAAAAGGGATGACCTTCTGGGTTTGACCGCAGGCGGTAACAAAACCCGCAAGCTGGAATTTCTGGTAGCCGACGCGCTGAAGCAGGGTGCTGACACCTTGATCACCAGCGGTGCTGTTCAGTCCAATCACTGTCGTTTGACCCTTTCAGCCGCGGTCAGGGAGGGGATGAAATGTCGGCTGATTTTAAATGAGCTTATTCCCGGCAGTTATGATCCAAAAGCCGGCGGCAACATCTTTCTGTTTCATCTGCTGGGGACTGAAAAAATTGAGATCGTATCCGATGAAGCGGTGCTGAGTGCGGCGATACAGAAAACTCTGGACGACTTGGCCGAAAAAGGAAGGCAAGGGTATGTAATCCCCATGGGCGGCTCCAATCCCATTGGCGCCACCGGCTACGTGGCCTGTGCCCAGGAAATCCAGGACCAGATTTTCAACCAGGGAACCCCTATGGATGCCGTCGTATGCGCCAGTGGTAGCTCCGGCACTCAGGCGGGTCTTGTCACCGGGATGGCGGGGTGTAACATGAATATCCCGGTCATCGGCATCAATGTGGGCGTTACGGAAAAAGGCCAGGCGGATGCGGTTTATGAATTGGTCAGGGAAACCGCTGAACATGTGGGCATCACCACCGCCATACCCCGTAGCGCCGTTATCTGTTTTGATGATTATGTGGGACCGGGCTATTCCCTTCCCACACCGGAAATGGCCCGGGCAGTTCGGCTTCTGGCCGAAACGGAAGGGATACTTCTGGACCCGGTCTACACAGGCAAAACCATGGCGGGGCTGATCGATCTCTCCAGGAAGGGCTATTTCAAAAAAGGCCGGAACGTGCTTTTTGTGCATACCGGGGGCGCAACGGCCCTGCCCGTTTACCAGGACTATCTTCTTGCCCATCAAACCAACGCCCCTGTTCTTAAAGAAGGGCCTTCCTAGGAGAAACCACCCCATTGCCCCTCGATGCCATCATTATTGCGGAAGCCGGCGATGTGGGTTCCGCCGATATCATCCATGAACGCCTACGCCTGGACGGTAAAGTTGCCACCATACAGGTTATCAAAAACTTCCTGAAAAACAAGGGACTTGTTATCCCCCCCGTGGAGGGAAGCGGCATCATGAATTGGGGCGCTGCATACCGTTTAAACGGCATCTACCTTCTCTCCTACCTGCTGAAAGGCGGCCTTCATGTTAAACTGATCGACCGCTATTTCAAAGACAAAGCCGGTTTCAGGGAAATGCTCGCGGAGACCCCCCGTACGGTGGTCATCTCCACCACCTTTATTCGCAACAAACAGACGCTCCACAGGCTTGTGGAAGATATCCGTGACCAGGCACCGGATATTTTCATCATCGCAGGGGGACCTTTTGTAAATCTGTCCTACCGCATGCTGCAGCGATCAAATGACCCGGGCTATGAAACCCGCCTGGCCGAAAACGATTTCCTCTTTTTTCAAAATGAGCAACCCCGGGTCAATTTATACATCACGGGCCTTCAAGGGGAAGATATCCTGTTGGCGGCGTTGCAGCGAATCCGCCTCAATCACCCGTTGGATGACCTGCCCAACACGGTCCGTTTTGATGAAAAAAGATATTCTTTTTCAGAACAAAAAGACTATTTTTTCGACAACCTGAACACGTCCATTTCGTGGAAGTCGCTCCCCGGAAAAATTTTCAGACCGGGGGTTATACCGTTGCAAACCAGTAAGGGATGTCCCTTCAGGTGCGCTTTCTGCAACTTCACTAAAGATCGCAGGCTCATGTTCATCAAAAGTCCGGACAGGCTGGTGGAAGAACTCAGAGCCGTTTCAGCACGCGGGATCAGATTTGTCCGCTTCACAGATGACAACTTCAGACATGGCAGGGGCAATCTCAACACCCTTTGCAGGCGTATCATCCAGGAAAACATTTCCGTCAAATGGATGACCATGGTTCGGGCGACCGCGCTGGAAGGCGTCGATTTTGAACTGCTGAAAGAATCCGGCTGCATTGAAGTGCTCCTCGGCCTGGAATCAGCCGACCCGCAAATTCTGGCGAACATGCACAAAAATGCCAATCCCCGGCTTTATGCCAGAGTGGTGAAACAACTCCTTGCAGCAGGAATTGACGTATCCTGCTATTTTCTCTTTGGTTTTCCCGGAGAAACCCAGGAGACGGTCCAAAGAACCCTGGATTTCATCAGGCGCATTGAGTTCCCGGAGCTTCCGGGGACCCTTTCATGGGCACTTTTCCCATTCAGTCTGGCGCCGCTCAGTCCTGTCTATGAACCCGAAATACGGCAGAAGTATGGGTTGACCGGCTACATGGATAAGTGGCAGCACCGTACCATGGCATCGGGGGACGTCATGGGTCATATCAGCCAGGTTTTCAGTGCCCTTGAGCACTCCTGCCCCATGTACAGAAACGACAACCTGGGGATGCTCCATGATGATCTTTTACCAGCCGAGCGAAAACGGTTGTTTTTGGCCCGTCACCGGCTTTCAAAACGGGCCATCAAGGAAAACCTTTCCGAAGCCGAAATCATCGAAGCATTTTCTTTTGCTTTTTCTGATGGCAGTCCGGATCTCGAGGCTCCCGCAAGTTGACATTTTCTCAATTTCCGTGTTACAAAACTCCACCATTAAAAAATGACCATCAACCCGAGCAAGAAAAGGAGTTTCCATATGCAACACGCCATAAAAAACACAATCGCCCTTCTGGGTATTCTGGCACTTCTGGCCGGATGTTCATTTTCCTATTCCAGCGGCACATCCAGTGATTCGAGCAAATCCAGTTCGGCATCATCAGGCGCATCGGAAACAGACCCGAAAGATGCAAAAAATAGCTTTATGAGTGATGTCAGCGCTTACACAACCAGCGCCGCAAAAGGCGATGACGCGCAAGCTTATCTGCGGGAATTGGGCAGCATTGCCGAACGACACGGCATCACCGATTGGGAACGGGACACAGCCACATACAATGCTATCGGCACCGGACTGAGACGGGCCGGCATCAGCCGGGATAACGTCAAAAACGTTTATTTCGTCCAAGACCTGGCAGCAAAAGAAAAAAACGCCCTTGTTCTCATCCTTGAAAGTTATCAGCCCTGAATCAGAGAGGTTTCGGGATACAAAGGGGTGACGGACCAAAGAGATGCGTTTATCCCGAAAATCTGCCTTTTATGCCCTTTTTATAGGGATCTTTATCCTTCAGCTGACGTCTCTCCCTCGGCCGCTTCCGGCCGAGGGAGAGACGTTGTCCCCTTCACCACCCTTTCAATTCATCTACATTGATGCCAATGTGGGCGGCTCCAGCGGCGGGCACGGCGCCTTGCGCATCAATAACACCGTCTATCATTTTCAATATTTTCCCGATGGGCTGTTCAAACTGGTTCGAGAACGATGGCCCTATTTCCGGTATATCTATAACGATCTGGAAAACCGAACACTTTATGTGGCTCACATTCATATTAAACGCCATGATCTTCAGACACTTCAGGAGCACCTGGACCGATATTATCTGATCCAGAAAGCCCATATGGCACGCCTGGGCGAACTGTCTGCCGACACCCAACTCCTAAATGATCTGAGCCGTAGCCGTTTCCGGATATCCGTCAATGGCGCTGGGCTGTTTTCCTTTGACAGCCCCTCCGATGAGGTCAGCACCCAACTGCGATCCGCGGTTATCGATACCTATGGGGAAAAGTATTTAGAGCGCGCCGTAGAAACCCTGGACCGGGAACTGTCAAAAATACCTCTTGAGGTCCCCAGCATAGAACCGATTAACATCGACAATGACGTCTATCCGCCTCCAGTAAAGAGTTTATCCAAAAAATATGCCGAAAACCGACTTAAGCGGACTGCCCTGTGGGTTTTAGATCGGGCATCGCCAATCCGGAAAATCGAACTGACGGACATGGACCATTTCATTCGTCCCGGTGACCGAAGGGGCTTGACAAAAGATGAGCGGAATAAACTTTCCGCCTATGCTGAGGCCCTTAAAGCGTCCGTGATCCATCTGCCGGCCTCCAGCCGGCCTGACTGGGGATATCCTTTACTCTTGGCCAATGCCAGGTACCAGGCGGTCATGTGGTCCCTTAAACGAAACAGGCTCTATCTATTGGATCCTTTTCCGGAAGGCGCCAAATCCGTGTCCCCCAAAACATTGGAGGAAGACCCCACCGTAACCGCAAGGTTGGCTGATCGTGCATGGCGAAAGTACTGGGATATCCGCCGAAGTACCTTTGCCGGCCCATCTTTGGATAATCGGGCTTTGGATGAACGAGCTTTGGATGAGCGGGCCTATAATCGATTGGAAGAGGGTGCCGGGCGTTTTGCCGAGTTGGAAAAGGGGCGTTTGACCGGTAACACCATTCGGGTTGCCTATGGTAGACTCATACCGTCCCGTTCTGGAAAGACCCCCCTGCCCGCCCCCAACCTTTCACAACGGGCCATAAACCAATCACTGAGCGAAGCCCGCCTGAACCGGGACATCTATAATGATCAATTAAAACGCTGCTACCCGTATCACCTGGTCAACAACAATTGTGCCACCGAACTCATTCGGAGCATCAATACCCCATTTCAAAGCCGGGAACGGATTACAGAAGCGCTGGGAGAGGAAATCGTGCCGGGTGAAGATTTCGGCTTTATCCCTTTCCGTCTGTTTGGCCTTGTGAAAGACCGTTTTCGGGTCACTAAAATTGACGTGTTGCCCGGTTACAGAAAACGGATGATGTTTCGCACGGCGCAAAATGAACCCGAAAACACGGGCCTCTATTTTCGTGAGTGCAACACCCTGACATCTACCCTCTATCCTGGTGTGGAGGGAGATACGCCTTTTCTTTTTTTTACCGATGATGTGGTCTGGATTCGCCCCGTCTATGGGGCCATCAACGGGGCATACGGACTGATTACCGCGGCTCTGGGCATTTTTACCCTGCCCTTGGATGGTGGTGATTTATCCCTCGCAGGCCTTAAGGGGACCCTGTACAGTCTGCCCGAACTTTTTTTCTTTAACATCCGAAAAGGTAGTTTCAATTATGTGGACGACCCTGCCGATTCAGAAATTGAAACATTGGAACGCTCTGCACCGGCATTTGATCGGCACGTATATCCGTAGAACAAAAACCATATCAGCGGCATTGTAGAGTTGAAATTTTTTTGAGAAACCCGTATCCTGCTCCCGTCGATCGCCCGCGTTGTTTATTGTGAAAGGAAAACCAATGAATGTAACGAACGCAAAATTGATGCACTTTGTTAATATGAACGACCCCCGGAGCGTTCTGGAAGAGGTCAAAACAACTGTTTCCATGATTTTTCAAAACTTTGATTTTGGAACCATCGATCTTGCCTTCAGCGATTTTCTGAATCTATTCGCCGGAAAATACCCCGGCTACCAAAAGTGCAATACCCGTTATCACGACTTAAAACACACGACGGACACCTTTATGGCGATGACCCGGTTGATTCATGGCGCGACCACAACGGGAGTAAACATCACCGGAAGAGGGGTTTCTCTCGCCCTGGTCAGCGCTCTGATGCATGACACCGGCTACATTCAAACCGCTGATGATCAAACAGGAACAGGAGCGAAATACACCCTTTCTCACGTGGATTTGAGCATCGATTTCATGTCGGATTATTTTAATGATAAGGGTTATCCCCGGGAGGATTTCATTTTCTGCCGAAACATTGTTAAATGCACAGGCGTTGACGTGGGTATTGAACGTATTCAGTTTTCAACTTCCGAAAATGAGCTGCTCGGCAAAATGCTGGGAACAGCGGACCTACAGGGTCAGATGGCGGACCGGGGGTATCTGGCAAAACTCATTTACCTGTACCATGAATTTCGTGAAGGCGGAGTTGCGGGGTATGAAAGCGAATTGGATCTACTGAAAAAAACCCCCGACTTTTACCGCGTGACCGTTAACCGTTTCGAGGAAAAGCTGGGGGGTGTCCGGCGTTATATGCGGCACCATTTCAAGTCGCGATGGGACCTGGACGAAGACCCCTACAAGACGACCATCGAAAAACATATTGTCTATCTTAGGCACACCCTTCGATATCACTCCGACAATTATCGTTATCACCTAAGTCGGGGTTATCTGATTCCTGATGTGGATGAACAGGTCAAAACTCATTGCCAACTTAACACCGGCGACGCATCCTGAGGAGAAAATCAACGCCTGCTCGTCAATGGCCGTTAACGCATTCAATATATTCGGCCCTATCCATTTTTCCGATACCGCACCAGTAGGCCGGCCAGTTGATCTCATCAATAATATTGGCATCATCGTGTCCCGAGTAATAAGAACGCGCATAATGTTGACGATCATCATCGTTAATTATCATTTTCGGATAAAGGTCAACCAGGGACTCCTCCAGAGGCGTCTTCATGGAATAGGCTTCACTGAAGACATAATAGGTACTGAAATCCGGCGATGAAAGCGCCAGATCACAGTTGATGGCGCGATAATCCAGCGGTTTCCAGTCTTCTCCCCGAAGGGTGATCACCTTGAACGCCGGGTTGTTGCCGAACTGGGGACTCACGGCCGGGGTAACAATAGTTGTCTTATACGGTTCCCCATCACGATCAAGTATCAGTCGGTATTCGTCCATGTGGGTATGGCCGGAGAAAATAATTTCAATAACGGATGCATATTGCCGGCATATTTCAAGGAATCGGTTCCGGCAGGATTCCTTCCAGAAAACATTTGCATCAGAGATTTTTCCGCTCGCATCCATATAGTTCTTAACCGTACTGTAAACGCTCATTCCGGTGGGTATATGGGAGACCACAAAAACTTTCTTTTTGTCCGCATGCGCCTTCTCAAGAACCTGTTCCAACCAGTCGAGTTGTGCCGTGGGGACGTTATCAGGTGCATCCGTACAACCCTCTGTCCTGTGATTTGAAAAAAGAATGCTGTTCACACACACAAAAATGACTTTGCCGCCCGGGGGCTCGGCAACGAAATATCCCCCGGCGGGGTAGGTGCTGAAAAAGTTTTCCCGGTCAGCCCAACCCAAAAGAAACGTATTGTAAAATGCTTCGGCCGTATCGGCCAGAAATGCCCCCCCGGGGACCAGTTGATAGTCGCCGGCGTAGGAATCATTGTTGCCCAGAGTAAACATCACCGGAACAGAGCCCATCCGTTCACGAACCTGGGTAGCGAAAAACACCACGGTCTTATAAACGAAAGAACGTAATGCGGCGAAATCTTCTTCCCCGTAGAGTTTAAAAAACTTTTCGGGAAACTGATGGGCCAGAATATCACCTGGAAAGATAACCGCCTGACCTTCACCCACATTCCGGGAGGCTGCCGCCAGTGCCCGTTTTAAAAGGGGATAATTGGTTTCCTGACCCCATGATGAAAGATCGGTGACCGTTGAACTCTCAAAAATATCCGCCCATTCTTCCACAGGAGAATTGACCAGGTCATCGAAAATAGTCGTATCGTAAAAGGGCGTAAAATGAACATCAGAGATGATCACAAGCGGCAGTTTGGACTGCGAAGATGGCTCGGAAGTATCACTGCTGCAACCGGCTGACAAAAAAATCATCAGAACACTCACCATCAACACAACATGACAACGGCATTTTTTGAAAATAGAGATTGTTTTCATTTAATCCCTCCTACCCACATATTCTACCAGGCCCCGCACCACTTTTTCAGCATCCCGCTGACGCAATTGCTCAAACCTCAAAGCCCACGCATGATCCGTATAAGCCAAATTCCTTAACTCCAACATCACGCTAATGGGGGCCGGATTGTTTCGAAGCACATAGAGGTTCTGACCACGAATAAATGTACCCGCTCCCAAAAAAGACTGCATGGATTTTGCAAAATTCCTCGATTTACGATCCGCCTTCCCGGTCCTTCTGTTTCGATAATACAACACCAGGGGGGCATTGGGAGCGCTGTGATCAATATCCGCATGAAAAGAGAGAAAAATGCGCCGATTTTGAGGGACATTTTTGAAGGCATTTCCGGCAATATTCATGCGACGGGAGAGGTTTCCGTTACGCCCGCCCTTTGGCCAATGACTCTTTTTATTCCCTTTGTTGTACCCCCGGCTGTTATAAACCTCGTTTTTTTCATTGACGAAGGTCTGAACCGGCGGGTCGGAATGACGGATCAGATGATTGGGGCTCAGGAGGGTCAGGGTCACATGGGCCCCGTGCAGGCGGAGCATCACATATACCCTGAGAGCAATGTCGTATACATATTCATCTTCAACCACATACACCTTGTTGCCGTTGCCGTCCAGATTGGCCACCACAGCTCCCGGATCCAAACCACCGTGCCCCGGATCCAGCACAATATGCCATCCTTTTAATTTATCGCTGAGACGGCCCATCCGGGAAATCTTTTTATCAAAAGCGGTCTGGAGTTTTCGGGCCCGCTTAAAGGTGTTCCAGAGTGACAGGGGGGCGCTTTCATAATACCGACGATTCTTCTGACGGCGGGCTTTTGGGCGACGGCCGTAATAGGGACCGTTTCCCATGTTGATTTTTTTAAACCCACCGGAAGAGCCCATCAGATCATCCCAGTTGATCTCGCTGATTTTAAGCCACTCCCTTCCTTTGCGCAGCAGGGGATTAACCTTCAACCGATCCCCCGGATGAATCAGGGCGGTGCGCATGTTATTGGTGCGTTTCAAATCCGCCACACTCATCTGATGGAGACGGGCAATCCTGACCAGGGAATCGCCCTTTTTAACGGTATAGGACCCAAAGCTTTTGGCCGGCTTCGCCCCTAATTGAAGTTCCTGCCCCGGATAAATCCGGTTGGAGGTGAGCCCATTCAGGTTTTTAATCTCCGCCACGCTCAATCCGTACGCTTGCGCCACTTCCCAGAGCGCATCCCCACGTTCCACAATATGGATATGAGGTTTCGTTGCTTTGAGACGCAACTCCTGTCCCACCACAATTTTATTCCCATCAATATCGTTGATGCGCTTTATCTCTGATACACTCATTCGGTATTTGAGGGCGATTGAAGACAATGTCTCTCCCGAGCGCACCACATGTACCGCTTCTTCCAATGAAGATGGCCTCAGTTGCAGGGTCTGCCCCGGATAAATCCGGTTCTTTTTGAGACCGTTAAGTTGTCTGATGAGGCTCACAGCCACATCAAAGCGCTGTGCAATGGCGGAAAGGTTGTCTCCCGGCTTGACCCTGTATTCAAACGGTTCGTCTTCAACTTCTCCAGCGTTTTTCTTAATGGAGGGCGTTCTGCCCGGATCCCGGGTTGAACCCAGTCTGAGTTTCTGGCCCGTGTATATTCGATTTCCTGAAATGCGGTTCAGTTTTCGCAGTCGGGAAATGGGAATGTTCGACTGAAGGGCTATTTCCGAAAGGGTGTCGCCGCTTTTGACGATATAAAAATTAGAGGGGACGGATTTTATCAGCAGGCGCTGCCCTTCAAAGATTTTGTCGCCAGACAGTTTGTTCCACTTCCTTAACGCCTTGATGGAGACCTTATATTGAACGGCGATTTCCCCCAGGGTGTCTCCCTTTTTTACCCTATAAACAGACTGGGGCTCCGCTTTCCCGGCTTGGACCTCAGGAACGTCTCCACCAACCAGGGCGATCAACGCAGCGGTTGAAAGGAAGACGGCAAAGAAAAATATGTGGCTGGTTTTGAAACGGTGAGCTTTTCGTAGGAAGTGAACTGAGTTCATATTGTGGTGTTATATCACTGGAAATGAGTAAAATGGCGTTGTGCGAACTTTCTAGCACGGGAACCACCTTTCAGGCAATAACTATTCCGTCCCATCACCTTCCGTGGTCGGCAGGTATACGCGAACCGAGGTTCCCACATCCAACTTTGATTCAATGCAAATGAGCCCGCCATGATTTGTAACAACCCCATAGGCTGCGGACATCCCCAATCCGCGACCCACAAAGTGGGTCGTAAAAAATGGATCATACACCTTCTCCAGAGTTTTTGAATCCATACCTTTCCCGTTGTCCTCAACGTGAAGGCATACATAGTACTCGGGTTCATGATTGGGATATTCACGCTGCAGGGTCTCATTCAACATCTCTTTTTTACATGAAATTTGAATGACGCCATCCTTTTCGACAGCCTCAACGGCATTTTCAAGAACGGCTGTAATCACCATGCTGAGTTGGTTCGGTTCTACGGTAACGCTTGGCACATCCGGCTCTGGATTGAACTCCATTTGGACGGAATCGGGGCTATTCCGGCGCATGGACAATACAATTGGTTGCACAAAATCGCTGATGACAAGCGGTTTGGGATGGTACCTTCCTCCGAGGCCGCTGGCCAGAAGCTGGGCGGTTAAATTCGCCATGCGGTCCGCAGCCCGCTTCATGGGTCTAACGCAATGCATGATTTTTTCATTGTTTGAAAAATCCATTTCCAGAAGCCCGGTGTGAGCGGTAATGGAAGTCAGGGCGTTGTTAAAATGATGAGCGATACCACCCGTCAGGGTGGCCATGGCTTCCATCTTCCGCATTTTCCGTGTCTGCTCTTCAAGGCGCTTGCGATCACTGATATCGTGTATGGTGGCCAGAATGGCGTCTTCCCCCCCGATTGAAATCCGGCTTGAATAAACCTCCACATCTATGACGGTGCCGTCACGGCGCACATCTCTCAGTTCGTAGACGGCTTCCAATTTTTCCGGCCATCGCTTCCGCCGATCCTCAAGTATCTTTCGATCCTCTTCATAGATAAATTGGAGAACATCCTTTCCCAGAACTTCCTTTTCGTCATCATAGCCATGCAATTCCAGCCATTTCCCATTAACCTCAATAATCCTGCCGTTTTTTGCCAGGCTCCTGGCTTCTCTTGACTCACGAAACAGGGTCCGATAACGCATTTCACTCTGCTGAAACGCTTCCTTCGCACCTTTAAGATCCTTGTGCATCCGCATGAGCTTTTTATTTTGCGCCTCCAGTTCAACCTGGTAAATCTGAAGATCCTCAAGAAGATTTCGAATATCACCGGCAGACATCTTTTTGAGGGAAGAAGCGCTCCTGGTAAGCATTTCTTCCGTCTGCCGCCGAAGCTTTAAAACGCTTTTTACGCCTGTGCCTTCCCGTTTCATGGGGATACCTCCCTATGGGCTGCGAGGTTTTCAAATTCAGGATGAACCGCAGTCGCCAGCAAAACAAAAAAAGCCCCCGGGACATAAATCCGAACAGGGGGCTGCATCACTGTACAACAAAAAGCTCTTCGGCAACCTGGCAATCATGACCTGTACGGTTTTAGACCCACGGCTTTGCGGCCCCTCCTTTCGAAGGGTTTGCCTTTTCATCAGTATTTATCAAAGAGTCTATGATAGAATAATGGTTGTGTAAAGGGAAAATCAGTGAGTCCTTTTACGGTCAAGGATTTGAAAATGCTTCTCACCCTTTTTTTGCTCCGGAGATACCACTCCATCAAAAAAAATTGACATGCGCCCGGCAATGGTTACTTTTGAACTCAAATGACACAGCATGCAACATGATGCAACGCATATTACGCACTTTCAGAAGGAATCCTCACCATGAAAAAAATGCCTCTTCCGGTAAATCGTGACAACTGTGGAAGTGTCCTCAGGGAAATTCGGCGGAAATTCGGCACCATGTCCATGGCTGAACTTGCCAAGACACTCGGCGTATCGCGAAGCACGGTTATGAGGATCGAAGCGGGAAAGACACTCCCTTCCGAGGAACTGTTGAATCGCCTGAAAGCCATCCAACTGATCGGCATCAGCAAATTCCGGGAGTTGTCTCAGAAAGACAGGGACCATTTCGCCATATTCATGAATGGGATCGGGGAAAACGCAGATGATTTTTCAAACGAAATGACCACCCATATGGTGAAGGCCCTTACGCCTTCCGGGATACTGGCCGGATTGGGAACCATCGCGAGCGCGTCCTTGAACATGTCCACATCAGTTGTAAGCGCCGTCCCGGTTCTTTCAAGTCTGGCCGGATATGGCTTGGTAAAGGGATTAAAGGCCATTCTTGAGGCAAACGATCTGAATTGCACCGAAAAGAATGGCGTCTGGGAAATCACCACAAAAGGTGAACAAAACACAGTTTCTAAACAGGAGGGAGCAAACATGGACAAAAAGAAAGCAGGTGTGAATACGGATTTTGGTCTTGGCGGTCTTTTTAAGGGTTTGGGAGATTTGATTGAGGCGGCCTCAAAGCTGGCGGAAAAAGGTGAAGGGATATCCAAATCGGGGGAAATTGATTTCAGCGGTTTAAACAAAATCAAGGGACTCAAGGATTTGAAAGGCGTTTACGGCGTAAAGGTTGGCACCATGGCCGATGGACGGCCGTCGGTCCAACCTTTCGGGAACATCAAAAAAACCGCTAAAAAAACCCCCAAAGGCCCGGTGGTGGAAGAAGTACGCGAGCCCATCATCGACATCTTCGATGAATCGGAAGAAATTGGTGTTGTGGCTGAAATGCCCGGCATTGACGAAAAAGATGTTCAAATTGAAATCAAGGGGGACATTTTGAATATCACCGCTGAAGGAAAAACCAGGAAATATCAAAAAGAAGTGCTGCTTTCCCGTGAAGCCACGGCCGAAAACATGACCTGGTCCTATAAGAACGGAATACTGGAAATAAAGATCCCAACCGGCGGCAATTAAGGTTCATGGTTATCGGTTCACGGTTGAAAAAACCGTAAACCGAGAACCTTGGGCAGGTCCCCCGCCAACACCCGTGGACTGTACCATATAGGAGGCGCACGCCATGAGAAACTTGATTTATGTCCCCGTCATTCATGAGGCAGCGGATTTGGGCAGTATTTCAGCCGTTGCCGATAAGAATGGGCATGATATATTCGGGCAAACAAAATGGGAAACCCACAAAGAAATCGTGAAATCCTTTTGGGGCCGGATTTCGGAATATTTCCAGGGGATTGACGCAGATGGTTTGGAAATCTTTCAGGACGGGTTGCCGGTGGGTGGGGAAATTGCCCACAGAATCATCCATGAAGGCGCTGAAAAGGGAAGCAGAAACTACCGGATTGTACAGAATCTGGTCAATCGGGGTGGCATTATAAAGAAAACTGAAGACGTTGAACTGCTTAAAAAAGAACTCATAAGAGCAAAACAACTCACTGAACAAAACTCGCACGGGGAAAAAGAAACCGGCCTCTTTCAAGACCCGATTGCGGGCGACCCATTAATCGCGGATCGAGACCGTTTTACAGCCCAGACCATCAATAAAACCCTCAAGCGGCGGGGTGTTCTCTTTATGGGGGCCTTCCATTCCGTACCGTCTTATCTTGACAAAGATATTAACGTCCTGGAACTCAAAAAAATCGAGCAGGTAAGGGCCTATTTTAATATGGTGTACGCGGACGGGCCGCAGGAGTTATTGGCATCACTCTCCGCCTATATGATATCACCCATCAAACCTTCGCTCTAAAAATCACCCCCGCCGCAATAGATGATTCAACCCGTCCTTTCTACCCTTGACATTTTCCATATAATCACAGTAGCATCCACATATCGGTCCTAAAGAACCCGAATCCAATTTCTCGAAAACAATCCCCATGCCCAAAAAAAACATCCTGATCGCCGACGACGAAAGTAGCATTCGAAGATTGTTTGAAAAACTGCTTCGAGATGAAAAGCACAGGCTTTTTTTTGCACCGGATGGCGAAGAGGCGGTGCGGCTTGCTAAACTGCATCCCATGGATCTGGCCGTACTGGATATGGTCATGCCTAAGATGGGAGGGCTGGAAGCGCTTAAAGAAATTAAAGCCATTGATGAATATACTGAAGTTCTGATCATTACGGGCAACGCGGAATTCGAGAGCCTCAATGAGATACTTTTTGATTACGGTGCCGTAGATTACCTGATCAAACCCTTTGACATGGCAGAGCTGAAACTAACCGTAAAACGAGCCCTTCACAATAGGGAATTGTCTCTAAAAAACACAAATGAAAACAAAGAATTAAGAGCCCGTATTGAAGAGTTGGAACAGGACTTCAAAGAAAAAACGTTTCGCCTGAGAGAATCCCAGATCAAATATAAGAATATTGTCAGCAATTCCACCGATGCCATTGTGGTCCTCCAAAAGAATCTTTTGAAGTTTGTCAACATTCGGGGGATGGAATTGACGGGCTTTTCCCACCATGAAATAATGAACGCCCCGTTCACTGATCTCATGCATCCCGAGGACCGTGGCCAGGCACTGGAAAGATATGAACGGCGAATGGCAGGCGAGCAGCTGCCCCCCGAAAACAGGTTCAGAATATTAAAAAAGGACGGCTCCTTTTTGTGGGTGGAAAACCGAACGGTGACCACCACCTGGCAGGATCGGCCGGCAACCCTCAATTTTCTTCGGGACGTCTCGCAACAGAAACGCATGGAAGAGATGATGATCCGGTCTGAAAAAATGGCATCTCTGGGACAACTTTCAGCCGGCCTTGCCCACGAGCTCAGAAATCCACTGGCCGTCATCAGTTCATGCGCTCAGTTCTGTGTGGAAGACATGGAACTCGAACGCCTGGTTTCTGAAAATTTCCAGGTTATTCACCGAAACAGCCAAAGAGCAAGCAAGCTCATCAGCGAATTATTGGCCTTTGCCCGTCCGGACAGCCTCAACTACAAATCCGTGAACCTGAATCAATTGTTTGAAAGAATGCTGCGTATGGCAGAACTGGAAACGGACCCTTCACATATCACATTTGTGAAACAGCTGGAAGTGGACCTTCCCGAAATTTCGGGCGACGAAGAAAAGCTCGGGCAGGTCTGTCTCAACCTGATCCAGAATGCCATGCAAGCCATCTCCGGAAAAGGGATCATTACCATTGAAACCCGGCGGGACAGCTCAGAGGATGCAATGCTGGAAATCAGCGTCGCCGACAACGGCCCCGGGATACCCCCGGAACATCGAAACCGCATATTTGACCCGTTTTTCACCACCAAAGATAGCGGTACGGGCCTGGGGCTCAGCATTTGTCACGCCGTCGTGGAACAACACCAGGGAATGATCAGCTTTGAGTGCGGGGAAGAGGGCGGGACACGCATGGCGGTAAAACTCCCCAAGAGAAAAGGAAAAGAGACCGAGCATCCCCATGAGAAATGAAATGCAGACGGAATCCAAAATCAAAATACTTCTGGTGGATGATGACGACGATTTCAGATGGGCCACCGGAAATATTCTAAACGCCGTGGGATACCATTGTATTCATGCGTTAAACGGGCAGGAAGCGCTGAATATTGTGGAGAAGGAGATTCCCGACCTGGTCCTCATGGATTACCGCATGCCCGGCCAGAACGGGTTGACGGTCGCCGCTGAAATGAAACGGCGGATACACGCCGTACCCATCATTATCATTACCGCTTATGGGGAAATCGACTCCGCGGTCAAAGCCATGAAGATGGGCATATATGATTACGTGACGAAGCCCGCGGACAATAACGATCTTCTTTTTACCATCAAGCGCGCCCTGGAAAAACAGGACCTGTTGCAGGAAGTGGAAAAACTGCGAACCGTCCTGGATGAACGGACCTCCCTTTATGAGTTGATGGGGAACAGCGATCCCATCAAGAAATTGGTTCGACGTGTGGAAAAGGTGGCGCCCACCCCGTTCACGGTTCTCATTGAAGGGGAGAGCGGGACGGGCAAGGAGCTCATGGCCCGCGCCGTCCACAACCTCAGTGGGGTAAAGGACGGCCCTTTTGTGGCCCTTGATTGCGGTGCAATTCCCGAATCACTGGTTGAAAGCGAGCTGTTCGGCTCCATGAAGGGTGCCTTTACCGGGGCGGACCGGGACAAACCCGGCCATTTCGAACTGGCAGACGGCGGTACACTTTTTTTGGATGAAGTGGGCAATCTTTCCCATGCCATTCAGCAGAAACTGCTTCGGGCGATCCAGGAACGCAGGATCAGGCCATTGGGCGGAAAAAAAACCGTACCCATAGCGGTCCGAATCATTGCAGCCACCAATCAATCCCTTGCGGAAGATCTCAAAGCGGGCCGGTTCAGATCTGATCTTTACTTTCGGCTGAATGAATTCTCCCTTAAAATGCCGTCTCTCAAGGAAAGAGTGGAGGATATACCCTATCTGGCCAAAAAATTTCTGGACGAGGCGGAAATTGAACTGAAAAAGAAGTGCAACGGCTTTTCCAAGGAAGCCCTGCTCGCTCTCAGCGCCTATCATTGGCCCGGAAATGTCCGTGAACTGCGAAATATCATCCGCCAGGCCGCCCTTCTTTGTAAAGAAGAGACCCCCATTCAAGTGCAACACCTGAACTTTATCGCACAACCGCTCTTCCCGGACAAGGGATCCCCCAACTTTTCAGTGACCCATCATGCTGAGGGAAAATCACTCAAGGAGATCGTCAACGACCGTGTAGCAGTTGTGGAAAAAGAGATTATCGGAAGGGTTCTAAAGGAAGAAAAAGGGAACAAAAGCCGGACAGCCAAAAAGCTCCAGGTGGATTACAAGGCCCTGCTCAGAAAGATCAAGGCATATGGGATTGGGTGATTGGTGATTGGTCATGGAACTGGGCATACCGCTCAGAGAACTGACCGGACGGTCGAAGTCGAGCCCGCCTGCCATTGGGTATTCCGTTCCAAGGGGAAAGGTTATAGCCCGTCAAAACAGGTACCGGCTGATTGAATAGTTTTTTACCAGCGATTTATAAAAATGTGCTGACAGGTCAATTTTACACGGTAAAATAGGAATATGATTTCAAGAATGCCCGATTTTCCCTTTGGGGAAAAAAGCTTTTTTCTCTTTGGTCCCAGACAGGTAGGGAAGAGCACTCTGGTGCGGCATGCTCTGCGCAACAAGGAGCATATTGAGATAGACCTGCTCAAATCAGAGACCCTGCTCAATGGCGTTCGGACCTGAGTGGCTTGATCTATAAATTATGAGGTCATTGGGTGTGGGTCATTGGTCATTCGCAGCTTCGGCTCTTGACATAGCGCCATCATACGCATAACATGCGCACAGTTCTGTTTCGCGAAGGAGAATATCATGGGGAAAGTCAGGGTAAACGTAACATTGGACAATGATCTTGCCGGATTCCTCAAAGGGTTTTCCCTCTCTCAAAGATTATCCATGTCGGAATTAATCAACCAATGGGCCTTGAATCTTAAGCGGTCTCAGGAAAACCAGGGGATGGAAACCATTTTGTCCTCCCCCGAATTTTACCGGTCCCTTTCGGAAACCCTCGATAACTGCCGCTCCGGAAAAACGAAGTGGCACAGTCGCGAAAAGGCTCTTGGCTATGAATGAGACCTATTCGGATCAATTCGTAAAATCCTTAAGAAAATTTGCCGCCATATACTGATTTATGCAACCGACCGAACAAATAAAGGCTTCTCTAAAGCGTGAATATCTCCTCCATTCAAACGCCATGGCATTTTATCAAAAAGTTCTGGGAGAATTTGAGCAAAAATACCAACTCGCCACACACACTTTTCTGAAAAGGTTTGAAGCCGGCGAAATGGGGGATGACGCCGATTATTTTGACTGGTACGCTTTTGCCGGCCTCCTTGACAATTGGCGTAAAACACAGTTGCACCCTACAGCGCGGTCTGATCCGCTTCCGGGAGCCATGCCCCGAGCCTGACCAAAGGAACCTCTACGGTCTTTTCGATTTTTCCCTCTTTGGCGATTCTCTCCAATTCTCTTGAAACGGCTGCCGAGTAGTATCTCTCACCACATTCATTGCAGATTTTCGCCGGGACATCCTCAATCACAATCAGCCTGTTCCCCCATCGGAAATCAACGGTTACCCGTTTTTCCTCCAAAAGACCCTTCCCACAAAAATAACACGTTTTCATTTTTCTCTACCTCCTTCTGGTGAAAGGGTCCTGCCATTTTGGCGGATTGGGAATATATACTGTTATGATCAAGAGATCATCCTGATCGAAAGTTCCGCATACCACATGTATCCACCTGGAATCCGACCCCTGACCCGCAATAAGGCAACTGCTTCCCCTGGGATCTTCCGGATAACTTTCCACAACCTTGCCATTTAATACGACCGCCATGATGTCGTCCACAGAAACCTGGTCCTTTCCACGTTCCATTTGAGCGTGGTGCGACAAATACACGCGCTCCGCCGACACCTTTTCTCTGGCCCATTCAATAAATGACATTGTTTTCATGTTCGCTAATTTTGGCGCCAACAGCGAGTGACATAATAGGCCAGGGAGCTGAGCTGGCCAATGACCAGCAACCAGCAACAACCGAAAGCCTAATCCGGAATCGCAAAATAAAACCGGGATTCCACCCCATACTCCGACTCAAGCCGGATTCCCCCCCCGTGCCACCGAACAATCCGTTTGGAGATGGCCAGCCCCATCCCCTCTCCAGGATATTCCTCCCGGGTATGGAGACGCACGAACATAAAAACATATCCTCCAGCTAAAAGCAATCTTCAAGGAAAAATGTGTAGGAGATTGGGGACGTTGTTGACAAATTGCACAAATCCTTGTTTAGCAGAAAATCGAATTGGCACAATTCGCTAACCAGGCTTTGGAGCGGGCAAAGCCGCTCAACTCGTCGTTATGAGGAGAGGAATTTGGAAAAATTTGAATGGATGGATTCCAGATAAGGCGCCTATAAACTTCTTTCCGGTGACCTATCTTTAGAACCATGATTAACAATATATGCAAGATTGGGGGTCAAGTCTACGTTTTACTCTTGTTAAAATAATAATTGTCAAAGGGCAAACGTAGACTTGACCCCATGTCCCACAACAGTACAGGTTGAAAAGTTTCGGGCCTGACACTTTCGTATTGACGCGCGACACTAAAGTGTGACATATTAGTGTCGGCTTTACTGATTTACGCAATCATGGAAGACGTATAAATTTGTTTCTCATAAATTTCTCAAGAGAAAATGATCATGTCACGTATTGTGCCTGCCGAAGAATTTAATCTGATCGAACAGGTGATTTCGGAGCACCCCGAGGGGATTGGGATTTCAGTGCTTGAGAAAGCTCTGGCCGTCAAGTTACTCAAAGCCCTCAATCGTCGCACATTACAGCGCCGTCTGAAACGTCTCCTTGCAGATAAGCGCATCGTAACCGAAGGGGAAAGCATATCACTGGTTTACAAGTGCGCCTCGAGCGTGGACATCATGGCTGTGCCTTTAGTCGCGGAGTCTTCAATCAGAGGCGAATCGGAAATTCACATCCCGGTTTCGCCGGAGGGCGGAATTGTCCGCGATCTCGTGCGGCAACCGCTGATGCGGCGTAAACCGGTCGGTTATCAGCGTTCATTCTTAGATGAGTACGAACCGGGCATCACCTTCTATCTCTCCGGAGCTCTGCGCGCCCAGTTCCATGAGATGGGCCGCACGTCTACGGGCGAACATCCCGCGGGCACTTATGCAAAAGAAATCCTGAACCGATTGTTGATTGACCTGTCATGGGCCTCTTCTCGTCTGGAGGGGAATACTTACAACCGCCTCGATACCAAAAAGCTGATCGAATTCGGTCAGGCGGCAGAGGGTAAAGACATACAGGAAACCCAGATGATCCTGAACCACAAGGCGGCCATCGAAATGCTCATTGAAGAAGCCGAGCAAGTCGGGTTCACTCCATTCACCTTTCAGAACCTGCACGCTATTCTGTCGGAAAACCTGCTGCACGACGAAAACACCTGTGGAAGGTTGCGCCGCCGACCAGTCGATATTTCGGGGTCGGTATTCTACCCATTGGCCATGCCCCAGGTTTTGGAAGATTATTTCCGTCTGCTGCTACAGAAAGCCTCCTCCATTCCCGACCCCTTCGAGCAGGCGTTTTTCGTGATGGTGCAGTTGCCTTATCTGCAACCTTTTGAGGATGTCAATAAACGTGTCTCTCGTCTTGGAGCCAACATTCCACTGATTCGGAACAACCTGTGCCCCCTGTCCTTTATCGACGTACCCGAGCAGGCGTACATAGATGGCACTCTGGCAGTGTATGAATTCAATCAAATTGATCTGTTGCGGGATGTATTCATCTGGGCCTATGAACGTTCGTGTCAGCGATACCTTGCAATCACGCAGACAATGGCTGAGCCTGATCCCCTGCGTATCCGCTATCGGGATGCATTGATCCTGGCCGTGCAGACAATTATCCGGAACCGTAAAATTCCATCAGCGCTTAATGTTCTGCGCTCGGCAGAAGGATTGGTACCGGAAAACGATCAGGAGGTCTTCGTTAAAATGGTGTTGGAGGCCTTGCAGCACATCCACGAGGGCAGTGTGGCCAGGTACCGGCTGAAATTGTCCGATTTTCAAGTGTGGAAGCCGATTCGGGATCAGCAAGTATAATTTGTCAACAACGTCCCCATGTCCATGGGTTCCCACGCTGGAGCATGGGAACCAGGAATTTTGTTATTCTTCGTTGTTTGAAATTGATTGCAACTGTTCAATTAACGGCGGC
>CAYPQJ010000059.1:0-20476 GCA_964412835.1 uncultured Desulfobacteraceae bacterium
ATCAAGGCCAGAACGCCGCCTTTGATACGGCCCCGAGTCAAACAAATGAAAATGAAAACGACGAAGCACCCCCGCCACCCCCGGGATCAGAACCCATCCCGGATATCAAAGCCAATGGGCAGGACGGTCCGGTCGCGGTTAAAGCCGGGGATTCGGTATCTGTTTCAGTAAGTCTTGATCCCGGTGCCTGGGGCCGGTCGGAACGCCGACTGGTGGGTAGCCGCTCACACCCCTTTTGCCCCCCCCCCTGAACTGGTATACCTATGTGTATCCCGAGGGCTGGCGGTACGGCATTCATGTCTGTGTTCAGACGCCACTTTTTGAACTAATGTCCGCGTCCCCCTACAATGTTCTGAATACGGTCCTTCCCGCAGGCAATTATATCTTCTACTTTGCCGTTGACGGCAATATGGACGGAGAACCTGACGCCACATGGCTGGATTTTGTTGAGGTGCTTGTAGAATAGACGGAATAAGTATCTTTTCCATACTCCATCGACTTTGCACCTGCCCCCTTCTCCTAATTGAAGAATCCTTTGACATGGCAATTGGACGTAGTTACAATGGCCACAATCAGATGAAAGTCTAATGTGGCATTGTGCAATTATGAACAGTCGGCATTAGAGATGCAAAAATTCATTTGATCAAATTAATCAAGATGGTCCGTAAGAGAAACGAGATTTTTTTGGCTTCATATGGAGATGATAAAATGTCCGGAAAAGGGATGGTTAACTTCATGGCGGGATTGTTGTTTGTCGGGATCTTCTGCTCGAGCAGCGGAGCCTTCGGGTCTTTACCCCACGACGATGCGGGGTTGTCCTCCGAAAAGGCGGCAGGGCATGTCCAAGTCTCCTCCGAGGTAATCTTCATCGACCCGTCGGTCAAGAAGGCGGAAATTATCGTGTCACAACTGCCCGAATGGGTCGAGGTGGTTCGGCTTTCGCCGATTATGGATGGGGTCGCGCAGATCTCAGCTTATCTTACGGGGAAGGTGAACCTTTCTGCCATCCACATTATCTCCCATGGAAACCGAGGCTATTTTGTCCTGAACGGGAAGCGAATTGACGGAGACTTCCTATGGAATCACGGGGATCTGATCAGTGCCTGGGGCCAAGCTCTGATTGAAAACGGGGATATCCTGCTTTATGCCTGCAACCTTGCGGCAACCGACGAAGGGAAAACATTTGTTAAACGCTTTGTTGACCTGACCGGCGCGGATGTTGCGGCATCCACTGATGTTACAGGTGGCGAAACTTTTAACGGGAACTGGAACTTTGAATATTCAATAGGTCGAATTACTGCAACCGCACTTACGATTGATCCTGATGTAAGTGTTGAGCTAAATTCTACTACCTGGAATGGAAATGGTGAAAATAGTCTTTGGATTAATATTAATAACTGGTCGAACGGGATCCCTGTGGCTGGTGACAGTGTTATAATTGATGATACTTCAAATCCTTATCCCGACATGAATGTTTCTACAGCATTTGCCTTTTTTACTATCAATACAGGGGCAACAGTAAATATTGTCTCCGGTGGTTCCATAATTACAAATACATTTGTAGCTGAAGATGGTGACATTACCATTAACGGAACTATCAATGCTGCTGATGATGTTAACATAAACATTTCAGCATCCAGAAGAATATATTTGAATAATAACATAACCTCTGGAACTGGTTCTGTGACCCTTAATAGCGGGTCGGAAGGCATTAAGTTGGACGGTGATCCAACCATTACAAGTACGAGTGGAACTGTTACATTTATGGATATACTAGATGAAGAATCAGAGGGCGATACTAGCCTTAGTGTAAACGCAGGAACCGGTTTGATCGATTTTCAACAAGCGATAGGTAGCGAAACAGCACCAGGCACTTTGACCATCACCCAATCCGGCGGAACTACTTTTCAAGGCAATGTTACAACGTCAGCAAGCGTGGTCCTGACCGCCGGAACTGTTTCTACGGGCACGAAAAATATAACAACGGGAACAATAGCGGTTAATGGCGGAACATTCGGACAGGCGGATTCCCCGACAGGGGACTGGGACGTGGATAACGTTACCATCGCATCCGGTGCCACAATGAATGCCACAACCGGTGATTTTAATGTCAGCGGCGATTGGGCCAACTCCGGGACATTTAATCATAAAGACGGCACTGTTACGCTTGACGGGACCAACGGGGCCGACCAAACCATCTCCGGATCGACAACGTTCTACAAACTCACCAAAAACGTAACTTCCGCTGCGACCTTGACCTTCCCAAGCGGCACCACGACAACAGTAGAAAACACCCTTAACCTCAGTGGTACGAGTGAACAGCTGTTGTCCCTCATAAGCAGTACGTCCGGAACCCAATGGGAAATCGACCCGCAGGGAACCCGCACCATCGCATACCTCGCTGTCAAGGATTCAAATAATGTAGGCGCTACTAATATCAACGCGGTTGGCCAGAACTGTACGGATTCGGGGAACAATACCAAATGGTCTTTCACACAGCTTACTTCTGGAACCTATTACGTGAACATTGTAAGCGGAAACGACTCCAATAACGGGAGCTCGGCCAATCCCTGGAAGACCTTTCACTATTCCATCGACCGGATAAACAACGCAGCCGCAGGCACCTACATCCTCATTATGGCCGCAGGCACCTACAGCAAAGAAAACGGGGAGTCGGATTCGGATGATACTGCCATTCTTTCACAGAGCAATGTGACCATTGTCGGTGCAGATGATCATACAATTGGCGCAAATAACACCACTACGACAATTGATGGGACGAGCTCAACAGACTGGACCAAGGCTATTAAGATCACCGGCTCTAATGTCATCATTAGAGGAGTTTCCATAACAAATTTTACAGCTTCAGGCGGATCCGGCATAGAGATCTCCGGGGGCACTGAGAATGAGGTCGGGAATTGTAAAATTTTTGTTAATTATGAAGGGATCGTGGTAACCAGTTCAAGCGCCTTTAAGATCCGAGAATGTGAAATATACGAAAATACCACCGATGGGCTTAGTGTCACCACGAGCACCGACGGAGAGATACATCATAATACCATCTACAGACATCAGGGGGCCGCGGATAACGGGATCTTTGTGGTCAACTGCAGCCCTTCCATAAAGCGAAATAAGATATATGACAACGATGCCGGTATCAGGGTCAAAGCGTATAGTGGTAGTAGCTCGGTTGCCTCCCCCGACATCAGCAATAATGTTATCTACAAAACCGAAGAGTATACTATGAATTACGGGATACTCGTAAGAGGCCTCGACGGCACGGCAAGCCCAACCATAACCCATAACAGCATTGATGGCGGTTCAGGAGACGGAATAGCACTGGAACGGACGTCCGGCACCATCCAACCTGTTATCAAATACAACATCGTCACCTGTTGCGAAGGTGTCGGCATCGATGCCACTGATGACGCAAATGTTACTTGTCAACCCGACTACAACGATGTCTGGGGTAACGAAATACAGTATAGCAGTAAGTGCACCTTTGCCGGCACCCATGACATTTCCGAAGACCCTCAAAACGACGGGGCGGGCCCGCTTCCGGAAGGCTCCCCTTGTGTCGATGCCATCCCCACCGACCTAACTCCGGTCGACCCTGTCACAATGGACTACCTGGGCTACAAGCGACCCAAAGGCTCGGGATTTGACATGGGAGCCTACGAATATATCGCAACCCAAACCTACACGTACACCCTCCCGGGGGGCACAGGCGTTGAAACTGACTACCGGATATTCGCCATTCCACTGGATTTGGGAACAGGTGAGAATATGCGAGATACCCTGGAGACTACTCTTGGGACCTATAACCCTTTTACCTGGCGGATGTTTTCACGTACGGCCAGCAGTGATATTGAAATGAACACCCAGGCCTTTGCGTCCCTCGACACAAAACCGGGTATGGGTTTCTGGGTTATCACCGTTTTGACAAATTCTGTAAATTTCACGGGGACCCTTTCCCCTGACGCGATCTACTATGAAACGAAGCTTGAACCCGGCTGGCACCTTTTCGCGGTCCCCTGGCCCGGCACCAGTATCCAACTCGGCAAAATTTACGTCACCGACGGTGTAAACCAATACGAGATAACAAATACATCCAACAGCCTGACACAGCAATATATCTGGGACTACACCGGAACAGGGTCCAACGGTTATACAGTGCGCAATACCAGCGACTTTGCTTTAGCAGCCGGGACCGGTTATTACATAAAGGTCCCCGGAAGCGCCAATGTTATCTTGTCTATCCCGCCCAATAACACTTCTAATCCGCCCGGTAACAACGCTGCATCCACCGCCCTTGCCATGGGCTACGGATTCCCGGAAGCGGTCAGCTTAACCGATGACCCGGAACCGCCCCCGCTTCCCGGTGGTTCTTATGGACCCATGCCCGATATCAGGGCCAACGATAAAAGCGGACCTGTAACCGTCTCCAGCGGAACCCCTGTTTCCATAACCGTAAGCCTCGATCCCGGGGATCAGGTCGATAAAAACGCCGACTGGTGGATTGTTGCCCATACACCTTATGCTGCCCCGTTTGACTGGTACAGCTATGTATATCCGGAAGGCTGGCAACCGGGCATTTATCCGTGCCTTCAGACCCCGCTCTTCCAGGTCCCACCATCCTTTGAAGTGCTGGATATGATCCTTTCCACCGGCGATTATATCTTCTACTTCGCCGTTGACGGCAATATGGATGGAAAACCTGATTCCACCTGGCAGGACACCGTGGAAGTGAAAGTGGAATAGAACCAATAGCCATGTTCTTAGAATCTCCACCCCCCGATGAAGACCGATTGAAGCCTGATGATGCGTTTCATTTTTCGTGTCACAGTGAACTTTCCTGTTTCAATACCTGCTGCCGGAACAAACACCTCCCCCTGACCCCCTATGACATCCTGAGGATCAAAAGGAATCTCGGCATTCATTCCGATGATTTTCTGGCCCGGTACGTGGTCTATCGGTCGGACCCGGAGTCCGGCTTTCCCATTTTATCCATAAAAATGCTTCAGGAAAATGCGGTCTGTCCTTTTGTAACCCCCGAGGGGTGCGCCATTTACCACGACCGGCCCACCGCATGCCGCTTATACCCTTTGGGACGATCTTCAGGCATTGATCCGGAGGGAGGCGAACCGGAAGAATTTTACTCGTTGCTTCATATCACCCGCTGCGACGGCCTCAAAGAAAGTAAAGCCTGGACGGTATCCCAATGGGTCAATGACCAGGGCCTGTTACCTTATATCGACATGAACGACAAAATGCTGGATATCGTGTTTCATCCCCGAAGAGATCCGTCAACGCCCATAGTAGAATCCCAGCAGCAGAAAGTAATGGTGGCCTGTTACAATCTGGATATGTTCCGGGAATTTGTCTTTGAGACCCCGTTTTTGAAACAATTCGAAGTGGATGGCGATACCACCCAGCGCGTCAAAACCGATGACGCAGCGCTTCTGACCCTGGGGTTTGCCTTCCTCAAAAAAGCCCTGTATGCCTGCTGAGGCCTCTCAAAACGGAAAGTTCTTGACTTGCTTCTCCCGTTTTGGTAATAGCTGAATCTTTTTTGACACCGAAAGGGAACATGCAAATGGCAGGGTCATTCCTCACGACACAGGGACTTTCATCAGAACAACTCTTTGAAATCTTTGACCGGATCAAGGTTTTAAAGCATGACATGAAACAGGGAAAAACCCTTAATGTGCTTCAAAACAAAGTGATCGGCATCCTTTTTGAGAAACCATCCACCCGCACCCGTACCAGCTTTGAATCGGCCATTCTCAGGCTGGGCGGTTCCACCATTTACCTGCCGGTGGGGGATCTTCAAATCAAACGGGGGGAACCCATCGAAGACACTGCACGCATGTTCGGCAGTTATCTGGATGCACTGGTAGCGAGGGTCTATAAGCATCAGACCGTTGAAGATCTTTCCCGATATTCCGGAATACCGATCATCAACGGCCTGAGCGACGTGGCCCATCCGACCCAAGCCGTCTGCGATATTTTCACGGTTCTCGAAGTCAAGGGACCGGTGAAAGGACTGAAGCTGGCTTATATCGGTGACGGAAACAACGTCTGCCACTCATTGCTGATGGTCTGCGCTCTGGCGGGGATGCATATGAGTGTGGCATGCCCCAAGGGATATTGTCCCGACCCTGAGATCCTTAATAGGGCCGAGGCCATTGCCGCAAAGACCGGCGCGCAACTGGCCGTTCTTGAAAGCCCTGAAAAAGCGTCCGTCGGTGCCCATATCCTGTATGCGGATGTGTGGGTCAGCATGGGAGAAGAAAAGGAAGAAAAAACAAAACTTGATATTTTTGAAGGGTATCAGATCAATAAAGAACTTCTCAAGGTAGCGGCGAAAGACGCCCACGTGATGCATTGCCTTCCCGCCCACAGGGGCCTGGAAATAACGGATGAGGTCATAGAAGGACCCCGGTCCATCGTCTGGCAGCAGGCGGAAAACAAGATGTATGGGGCGGCCGGTATTTTAGATCACTTTGTTTCCGGTTAACGCGTTTAGAGTCTCACGCAAAGCCGCAAAACACGCCAAGAAAAGCAGTTTGAATCCCCGAAAACCTTTGCGTCTTCGCGCCTTTGCGTGAGGCATAAGTTTACTCATTTTTTTACCTTTCCATCCACTGCAAAAACCACGGATCCGTAACCCACCACCCAGCGACCACGGCCCTCCGGAAAGTCATCCCCGCTGTTGCGGTAGTAAAGCACCGATCCTTTTTTCGCCCCTTGTGCCCGGGCAAACTTGATGACGGTCAGAACCGGTCCGATGCCGCAGAGAATCTGCTTATCATATCCCCATGTTTTTTCTAAGCCCTCATAATCCATTGCCTGCAGCTTTAGAAGGGTCTTCTCGTCTGTTTTCGTAACGAGATCGTAACTGGGGTCATGCAGCATGTCCGTACTGGCCACCACCAACAGGCGCTTTTTTCCGGAAAGGGCATCCAGCGCCCCCGCAAGGGCATCCAGGGTTTCGGGATCATGATCTCCCATCAACGCCACCACCATTTTGGTATCCGGCAAGGCGGCCTGGACAAAGGGGATTTCGTTTTCAGCGGAATGTTCACCCCGGTGAGGTCCGTAATTAAAAAATATTCGGGGGCTTGCCGCCGCCAGTATTTCCGCCGCTTCCGTATCGAGCGCCGCTTTCCCCATAGGCGTTTCAATAAAGTCGCCATCCATCAGGGCCACACCGGGGAAACCGCCGGAATGGCTGAACCCCAGCACCACTACCGTTTCCGGCGGCCCCACCCTCCGGGCGTTATCCTTGATGGCCCGAAACGTAAAACCGGCCACTTTCCCGGAATAAATGTATCCGGCATGGGGGGCAATGGCCGCCACAATCCGGCCCTCAACAGACTCGGGTTGTGCGTTTTCCATGTAAGATTCAACCATTGTTTTCAATTCCCGCCTGTTTCCGGGGAACCATCGCCCGGAACCATGGGCCTGACGGATAACGCCTTCAGAAGCATTTGCCATTTTCAGATCCTCCCAAACAAAATAATTCGGCACCGCCAAAAACATCACCGCAAACCAGACAAGCAGCTGCATGGGTTTTGCGGCGACACCTTTTGACCGATAAAAGTAAAAGTAAAAGGGGACGCCCTTTATATCTTTACATTTCATGAAAATCACCCATATCTCAGGCCTTTGAATTCGAAATATAAAGATATAAAGGGCGTCCCCTTGCAACAGCGTTTCAGGAAACCACCTCACAAACACTTCCGCCAAGGAGGCTTTCCACTTCCGCAAAAAACTGAGGGCACGGTAAAATACTGTACCGGAAATGGGCGGAAATCATAACCGGATTATCCGCCTGTGACCCCACCCTGAACATGAGTTTACAATCTCCGGGGTACTTGAAAACCGCATCCTTTAAACCCTCCAGAGCCGTTTTTGTAGATCTCTCCTTTTCCAGGGAAATGATCACCGCCCTGGCAGCCTTCAGCTCCAGCCCGTGGAGTGATTTAATTTCTTTGGCGATCACCTTTGCGGATTTATCACCGATTTCAACGGTTCCGGTGACCAAGAGCGGCTCGTCACCCTTCAAGAGCGGCGCCGCCTCAGCGAATACATCCGGAAATACGACCACTTCCGTGGAACCGGTCAGGTCTTCCAGATGCATGATGGCCATTTTGTCTCCCCGCTTTGTACGCTTGAGATTGAGGCTCTCCACCACGCCGGCCAGTTTCACCTGATCCTTATCCTTCTGGGTGGGAAGGTCATGCACCAGACAGGTTGAGAAGCGTTTAATGGCCTGGTGAAGGCTGTCCAGGGGATGCCCTGTAATGTAAAACCCCAAGGCTTCTTTCTCCCGCCTGAGCTTTTCTTTTTCGTCCCATTCCGGCAGATCCGGCAACTCGAGCAGCCCACCGGCCTCCCCTTCTCCCAGGTCAAGAGAACCGAACATGTTGAGCTGATTGGGGTCGTGTCTCCCGCCGCAAAGTCTGAGGGCGTCATCCAGTGCCTCAAAAAGCCTGGAACGAAAGGCCTTGGTAAAATCGAACGCCCCACATTGAATCAGCCCCTCCAGAACCCTGCGGTTGACCTTGCTCCCTTCCATCCGACGACAGAAATCCAACAGACCACTGAAATGCCCATGGGCATCCCGTTCTGCAATCACCAGTTCCACGGCTTTGAGCCCCACGTTCTTGACCGCGGCCAATCCAAACCGGATCTGGTCTTCCACAACCGAAAAATCCGCCTGGCTCTCGTTCACATCCGGCGGCAGAATCTGAATGCCCATGGTGCGGCACTCGGCGATATTTTTGATGGTTTTGTCCTGGTTCCCCATATCCTGGGTCAGGAGGGCACACATGAACTGTACCGGATAATGGGCCTTGAGATAGGCGGTTTGATAAGCGATCATGGCATAAGCTGCGGAATGGGACTTGTTGAACCCGTACCCGCCGAACTTTTCGATCAGTCCGAACAGTTTTTCCGCCATTTTAGCCTTGACGCCGTTTTCCTTGGCGCCATCGATAAACCGGGCCCGATGTTTAGCCATAACCTCGGGTTTTTTCTTTCCCACCGCCTTTCTGAGTTCATCGGCTTCAGCCATGGTGTATTTGGCCAGCACCTGGGCAATTTTCATCACCTGTTCCTGGTATAAAATAACCCCGTAGGTCTCCTTCAAAATGGGCTCAAGCTGCGGCAGGAAATAGGAGACTTTGATCCTGCCATGCTTTCCGTTGATGAAGTCGTCCACCATGTTGCTGCCGAGAGGACCCGGCCGGTAAAGGGCCACCAGGGCGATGATGTCCTCAAAAATTTCGGGACTGAGCTTCCGCAAAATCTCTTTCATGCCCGAGCTTTCCAACTGGAACACACCGGTTGTCTTGCCATCCGCACACAACTGGTAGGTGCCTTTGTCTTCCATGGAGATGCGGTCCAGGTCAATTTTCAGTCCGGTGGACGTTTCGATGAGCTTTAGAGCCTCTTTGAGTACGGTCAGGGTTTTAAGACCCAGAAAATCAAACTTGATCAATCCCAGCTGCTCCACCTTGTCCATGGTAAACTGGGCCATGATCTCGCCCTTGGACCCTTTATAAAGGGGCAGGTATTCCGTAAGGGGCCGATCGGAAATGACCACCCCGCATGCGTGGGTGGATGCGTGCCGGGCCAACCCCTCGAGGGAACGGGAGATGCTCAACAGTTTCTTCGAGGTTCCCGGGCTCTTTTCGAGGATACTCAGTTCCGGCTCTTCCCGGATGGCCCTGTCCAGTTTGACCCCGGGGCCCTCGGGCACCAGTTTGGCAATTCGGTCCACCTCGCTTAAGGGCACATTGAGGGTCCGGCCCACATCCCGTATCACGCCCCTGGCCTTCATGGTACCGAAGGTGATAATCTGGCTCACATTGTTTCGCCCGTATTTCTCCGCCACATATTGAATCACCTGGTCCCTGCCGTGAATGCAGAAATCAATATCAATATCGGGCATGCTGATGCGCGCAGGATTTAGAAACCGTTCGAAAAGGAGCCCGTATTTGATGGGCTCGATATTGGTGATGTTGAGGCAGTATGCCACCAGTGAACCGGCGGCGGACCCCCGCCCGGGACCCACGGCGATGTCGTGATTCAAGGCGTAATCGATAAAGTCGGCCACAATGAGAAAATAACCGGCAAAACCCATTTTTATAATAACTTCGAGTTCATATTGCAGCCGTTCCTCGTACTCCCGGCGCAATTCAGAGCTCATTTGACCTTCTTCATCTTCTTTCCGGGTCAGCCGTCTTACCAGGCCTTTTTGGGCCGCCAGGGTCAACACGTCGTCCAGACTTTGATTTTCAGGCACGTGGAACACGGGAAATTTGTACTCGCCAAACCGCATTTCATATTGGCACAGACTCGCCACATGGGCAGTGTTGTTCAGCGCTTCCGCGTCATCGGGAAGGGCCTCTTCCATTTCTTTACGGCTCTTAAAGTAAAATTCGTTTGATGTAAATCTAAGCCGCTTTTCCTCATCAACGCTTTTCCCCGTCTGAATGCAGAGCAGAACGTCATGGGCCTCGTAGTCTTCCCGGTTCAGGTAATGACAGTCATTGGTGGCCACCATGGGAATGGAGAGGTCTTTTGAGAGTTCCCTGAGGCCTCGATTAACCACCTGCTGTTCCGCCATTTTGTTGGCCTGGAGTTCCAGAAAAAAGCGGTCCCGGTTAAAAATGGACGCCATTTCCTCGGCTTTTTTTCGTGCAGCATCCATCCGCCCACCCCTGATAAGGTAGGGAACATTGCCCGCAAGGCAGGCTGAAAGGGCCACAAGGCCCTCATTGTATTCTTTCAACAGGGCCATATCGACCCGCGGGTGGTAATAAAATCCTTCCAGGTTGCCCAGGGTCACCAGGGTACTCAGGTTTTTGTAACCCTGATCGTTCATAACCAGCAGAACCAGGTGGTAAGCGTTGGGGCGGCCATTGGGCGATGGGGTGCGATCCCTTCGATCCTCCGGCGCCACATAGACTTCGCACCCGATAATGGGTTTGATGCCGGCTTTGGTCGCCCGATCAAAAAAATCGACCACACCGAACATATTCCCATGGTCGGTGATGGCCACTGAATCCATTCCCAGGGCCTTGGATTTTTCCAACATTCGATCGATTCGAATGGCCCCATCCAACAGGCTGTATTCCGTATGAACATGAAGGTGAACAAAGGGTGAGTCGCTCACGTGATTTCTCCTCAGAGCATGCTGCCATTGCAACAATGAATCTACTGTAAGATCAAAAAAAAATATGATACGGTATATCCCGAAAATCATCAAGGGTGTTTCAAGAAATCCCAAAAATTCAACAGCGAGCAAGATGAAAATCGTACAGAAAAAAAAGGCGCGCAGCTGGGCCCACATTCTCAGAGAAGAAAACAGAGGGTTGAAAGAAAAAATTGCGCTCCTCAGAAAGGAGACAGCCCGCTTAAAGAAAGATCTGGAGAAAGCCTGGGAATTGATGGCCCATGTACCGGGGGGGCTTTTTCTTCTGCAGCAGGAGACGATCGTCTATGCCAATAAGGCGGCCTGTGGTTGGCTGGGATACAGCCTGGGAGAACTTGCCGGGAAAAGCCTGCTGGATATCATTGACCAGGAGGATATAGAAACCATCTACGGGTTTATCCAGGGGGGAGCCGGCACCCAGACCCCTGATGCCCTGCGCTTCAAAAACAGTGAGGGCAAATCGGTTTATTGTGCCGTGCACATTAAAAAAACCCGTTACGAGGGCCGAAATGCATTGCTGTTAAATCTGATCGAAATAGAACAAAAGATAGAACAGGAAAAGGCCATTCTGGAAGCCCGAAAGTTTGAGGCGCTTAAAAGGCTGGCCGGGGCTTTTTCCCGGGAATGGGAAATCAGCGACAACCCCGGGACCCCCCTTTCGGCAATGTTGAACAATTATGCGAGAAAAACCTATCAGCCCTCCGAAATATCCCCCCTGAATCTAAATGAAACAATTGAGGCATCGGTTGCAGCGTACTGTTCGGAAAATGGGACCCATTATGGGCAGAGCAATAATCTTGAGGATCAAATCCTCTTCAAAATCTCTCTCAATGCCTCATCGCCCATACGCGGATGCCGGAAGGATTTACACAATGCCTTTATGAACCTCATCGCCAACGCTGCGGAGGCGCTTGAAGCTGAAGGGGAAATCTACCTGACAGCCGATGAAAAGCCTGGGCTAATCAACGTTTATGTGCAGGAAAACGGAATCGGCATTCCTAAAAATGTGGCGGATAACATCTTTGATCCTTTTTTCACCACCAAGGGACACGGGCACAAAGGCCTGGGGTTAAGCCTGGCCCGTGCGGTCATCGAAAGGCACGGTGGAAAGATAGGGGTAACGCACCATGAAGCGGGGGGAACGACTTTTCACGTCAAACTGCCGGTGGAACGTAGCCCGTTTAAAACAAACGATCAACCCAAAAAGAGATCCATCAAAGACGCACGAATCCTGCTCATTGGAGATCTAAACATTCTGATCAATTTGCTCTGCCGCTTTCTATCGAGCAAACACCTTCACGTCACCCGCGTTGAAAGCTATGGTGAATGCTTCAAAGCCTTGAAGGGCATCCCGTTTCATCTCATGCTGGTAGACCAACGTAAAAGCCCCGAAAAGACCCCATGGCTCATTGGAAAAGTCCGCCATACCCACCCGGATTTACCCATCGCCCTGTTCAACGCTTCAAACGGCCATGACGCTGAACTTTCAAAAACCTCCGGAGCAGACCTGGTGGTACCAAGACCCCTTCATCTGGGACGATTTTATGCGAGCATTTACCGCCTTATGACTGAGGTGAAAGCACCCGGACCTCATAATTGATCCGCCTTGTTTGAAACCCCGGCCCTTGACATCAGTCCTTCAAGCCGCTGTCCGTTATAATTCTCTTCATGGACTTCAGGACCTCGGAAGACAACCTGAAAAAGACTTCAAATAGCGTCGGGTCAAATCCTGGTAAATGGAAAGCCCCTGTTTGATCTGTTCTAATTGGGCAGGACTTAATACTTTCACAACCGCGGCCGGAGACCCCACGACCACGCTGCGGGATGGAATTTCACTTCCAAAAGGCACGAAACTCCCGGCGCCTACCATGCACTCCGGGTTAATTTTGACGCCATCGGCAACAATGGCGCCCATGCCAACCAAAACGTAAGAACCGATCTCGCACCCATGCAAAATAGCACCGTGCCCCACATGGGCGTTGGGATGAAGGATAACGGACTTGTCGGGGAATGTATGGAAGACGCAGTTTTCCTGAACATTCGAACCTTTTCCGATCCTGATGGATCCGATATCGCCACGCAATACGGCCCCCGCACCCACATAACATGTTTCACCCACTGTCACATCGCCGATCAATACAGCCTCCGGATGCACGAAAGCCTTTGTGTGGACTACAGGACGCTTCTTTTCAAACTCATAAAAGGGCATTTTGTCTCCCATTGGTTGTCTTTTTGCGAATACAGCCAAAGCGGCATGCGCATTCCTATCACGGTATTCATTTCCTTTCAAGCACTTCCACAAAAGCCTGACCCATCTGGTTTGAATGGAAACAGTCGGTTTCTTTGGCATGCTTAATTGAGTGAGTACAATGATTATCAACTCGTTTTTAAATTGCTCGGAACTTTTCCGACAGTCCAGTTGAGTCTGGGACTCCGTTCAGGGGCGGGTTACGTCAAAAAAATCTTCGGCATTTTGTCTACGTAAGGATCGCGGAAGGTTTCGAAAATAACTTTGGATAAAAACTGAATTTTCACTTGACATTGGAATGGCATGAATATAGTAATGGTACTACCAAAAGGTGAGGAGAAAATGGATGTTTCAGCCCTATAAAGGCCGGCGGGCCTTTGAAGATATTGCGACACAAATAAAAGATGCCATTCTAAGCCATCGTTTGAGCAGCGGGGATCGGCTCCCTTCGGAGCGTGATCTGGCTGAGCAGTTCCAGGTGGGCCGGGTGACCATTCGGGAGGCCTTTCGTACTCTGGAGACCATGGGCCTCATTGAAGTGAAGAAGGGGAGTAGCGGAGGCGCATTTGTGAGAATGGCCGACCCCGATGCCATGGCCTCCATGATTATGGACAGGCTCCAGCTGGAGGGGACCACCCATGATGAGTTTATCGAGGCCAGAGTGGGGATAGAATGCGCCATCATGAGCGCCGTCATCAAACACGCCACCCCGAAGGATCTGGCCCTGATCCGCGAAGATATCGAAGTATCCAAGGAGATCCTCGGCCCGGAGCACGCCGAGGAGATGGTGGCCAGAATGGTTGACTTCCACATCCTTTTGGGAGAAATTTCTCACAATTTCCCCTACAAAATGATTATCCGCTTCATGATGCAGTGGGCCATCAGAAAACTCAAGAATTGGGTACCCTCGCCGGAGGAACAAGAATATTCCTGCCAATCCCATCAGGAATTGTACGACGCCATCGAGGCCAGAGATGACTCACTGGCCCAGCGTCTCATCCGGGAACACGTGGAAAAGATGGGGCTGCTGGTCCTGGAACACTCCAGGACCCTTTTGTAGTGCTGACGGGACATTCAGGTTTCAGGGCACAAATACGGCATGGGTTAAAGGTGCGGTCGAGAGCGATCGCTTCCTACAAAAGTTTGGGAGGTAATGACCATAGTGAAACCTTATCTCTGGATGACGGATTTTACACCACAGACGGAATGGATCGACGGAAAAGGCGCCCTTCTCTGGCTGGCCTTTTTTTTCTCCGAGATTGGGGCCGGGGTCTATATGGTTTCCCTCTTCCTCGGGTTATGGGCCGGTTGTCTTTCAGGATGGCTCGGTTGCGCCATCCTTGGGGGAGGGTTTCATATGGCCTATCTGGGAAGGCCCGCGAGGGCCTGGAGATCCATCCTGAGACCCGGATCGTCAGAGCTGAGCCGAGGCATTATCCTCATGGGGCTGTTTCTTGGACTGGGAGTGTTTCAGATGGCCCCCGGCCTGGTCAGCGGCCTACCCTGGGAGGGCAACACCCTGTTTTTTAAAATTGTCTTGAGCATCCTGGCCTTTTTCGTCATCACCCACGGCTTCATGACTCTCAGTTTTATGAGGGCCGTTCCCTTCTGGAATTCAGGAATCATGCCCGTTCTCTGCCTGGCCTCGGGCCTTTGGGTGGGGGGGCAGTTCACTGCAGCCATGGCCATGGGCACGGGAAATTTTCCTTTGGTTGCAACTCTTGAGCCGGTGGCCCGGTGGTTCCTGTTTGCTTACATGCTTCTGACCCTATTCTATTTTTGGAATGCAGCTCACGGGTTTATGGCTTCAAAGCGGTCCGTGGAGGTCCTTTTAAAAGGCGACCTGGCACCGCTCTTTTATGTGGGGATTGTGGGGTTTGCCTTGATAATTCCGTTGATCATTACCCTCTATTTTTGTGCAAATCCGGTGGACTCGGCCCGGGGGTTGCTCTGGTTGAGGGTCTTCTGCGCTTTGGTGGGTGATCTGGTCTTGCGGTATTGTATCCTCAAGGCGGCCCGGTATATGCCACTGATTCATTCAAACCTCCTTACCGGGGCCCATTCCCTGTAGGGAAGAAAATCCATCAGGAGGTGGGTGTTATGGCCAGATGGGGCATGGTGATCAATCTGCATACCTGCATTGGATGTTACAACTGCATGATATCCTGCAAGCAGGAACATTTTCTTCCGCCCGGCATATTTTTTTCAAGGGTTTTGGTGGGGGAAATGGGAACCTATCCATCGGTCCTGAAGCTGATTTACCCGGTTCTCTGTAACCATTGCGACGATCCCCCCTGCGTGGATGTCTGCCCTACAGGCGCCACCCACAAAAGAAAGGACGGCATCGTCACCGTAAACCCGGACGTCTGCATAGGCTGCAGGAGCTGTCTCATGGCCTGCCCCTACCAGCAGCGGAGCTACCTAAAAAGAACAGATGACGAGTACTTTCCCGGCCAGGGGCTGACCCCCTACGAGGCGATTGGGCAGGAACTTTCACCCAAGGAAAAAGGCACGGTGGTCAAATGCAACTTCTGTGCGGAGATTGTGGATGAGGGAGTGGAAAGAGGTCTTACGCCCGGGGTGGATCGACAGGCAACCCCGGCATGTGTGAAAGCCTGCCCGGTTCATGCCAGGCATTTCGGGGACCTGGATGATCCGGAGAGCAACGTGTCTACCCTGATCCGGAACAAAAAGGCTACCCCTTTGCGGCCTGAACATGGCACCGAACCTTCTGTTTTCTATATCACGACCGGGTGATAGGGAGCGTTGTTGCAAAGCGACATTTCAACTTATTTAGGACATACGCTTGACGAACCGACAGAACCGAATAGTCGTAAAAGAGGTTTGAACCTTGATTGAGATCAGATTTCACGGACTGGGAGGACACGGCGCCGTGGTGGCGTCCAAATTTCTGGCCGATGCCGCAGCCAGGAACGGTTATCAGGCCCAAGCCTTTGCCTCTTACGGGGCCTTGAGGCGGGGCGGAAAGGTGGAGAGCTATGTTCGGATTTCAGAAAACCCGGTTCGGCCCCACTGTAAGTTGTATGAGCCCGATTGGCTGATTTTGATGGACGATGGATTGGCCGAGGATCCGGCGGCCCTTTCCGGTTTGAAAAATTCAGGGAGCATCCTTATCAACAGCGGAAAAGCGCCCGCAGAATTTCCCACCCTTGACCGCTTCCGGGTGGTTACGGTGGACGCCTACCGGATCGCCAGGGAAAAGGGACTGGTCCTGCCCGGCGGCATGCCGGTTATCAATACCACCCTGTTGGGGGCCTTGGCGGCTTTACTCAATCCGATACCCTTGAAGGATCTGAAGACGGTCATTCATGAAGAGACGCCTAAACCGGAGGTCAACATGGCGTGTGCCGATGAGGGTTACCGCCAGGTGGTTTCCACCTCAAGGGATAGGACCTTGAAGAAAAATGGGCATACCGTTCCCCCTTCGGTTCCATCCACCGCCAGGCCATATCCGGTGTACGATCCTCAGAAGATGCTCCGCTGCAACCGATGCCAGATCTGCTTCATGGTTTGCCCCAGCCTGGCCATCGGCTTTGCAACGGACCCTTTTTCCCTGTTTGTTAACGAATCCGTCTGTACCGGATGCGGCATCTGCATCGAGGAATGCCCTCGGAAGGCCATATCATGGGGAGAAGACATATTAAAAAAAGGAAAGACGGGCCATGATTAAGGTCATCACCGGAAACGATGCCGCAGCCTACGGGGCACTTCTCTCCCGTCCTGGAATCGTCTGCGCATACCCCATCACCCCTCAGTCCCAGATCCCGGAGAAATTGGCTTATTTTCATGGCCGGGGGGAGCTCGAAGGCCGATTCGTGAATGTGGAATCGGAGATGGCGGCCCTGGGGTACGTGACCGGCGCGGCCATCGGGGGGGCAAGGGTCTTTACAGCCACCTCTTCCCAGGGCCTTGCCTGGATGCATGAAGGCCTTCACTGGGCAGCAGGGGCCCGCCTTCCCATCGTCATGGTGAACGTGAACAGGCCCCTGGGCGCACCCTGGAACCTCACCTGCGATCAGATCGACAGCTTGAGCCAGCGGGACACCGGCTGGATGCAGTTTTATTGCGAAACCAACCAGGAGATCCTGGACACGGTGATTCAAGCCTACCGAATCTCAGAGACCCTGTCACTTCCCGCCATGGTGTGTTTGGACGGGGTTTACCTCTCCTATCTGTCCGAGACGGTGCATATTCCGGATCAGGATATGGTAGACCGATATCTTCCCCCGTTGAATCCCGGCCACAAAATCCAGGGAGGGGGCTGGAAGCTCTACGACATCCTTCCCCCGGACCGGGACCCCCACGCCGGGGACTTTATGGCGGACCGCTACGAGCTGCATAAACGTGCATCCCAATGCCTGACCACCGCCACGGCCTGCGATGATGCGTTCAGGGAACTTTTCGGGCGGGGATATGCCCCGGTAGAGGAATATCGCTGCCGGGGAGCCCATACGATCCTGGTGATGTCCGGCAGTGCGGTGGGAACCGCAAGGGACGTGGTGGACCGACTGCGGGAGGAAGGCCACGGGGTGGGGCTGTTGAAGATCCGAATGTTTCGACCTTTTCCGAAGGATCTCATTCGGGAAAAGCTGAAAGGGAAAAAAAAGGTGGCGGTCATCGAAAGGGACCTCTCCCCCGGCCAGGGGGGCATCTTCTGCCAGGAACTGAAATGGGCCCTGTGCGGAGAGCCTGAAGCTCCCGAGGTCTACGGGCTGATCAGCGGCCTGGGAGGAGCGGATATTACCCCATATCTGATCACCAAAGCCGCTCACTTTGTTATGGATTCCGACCAATGCCCCAGGGACGCAATCTGGCTGGGTCTGCCGAAAAGGAAACATCCCGATGAGTATGACGGATCAATCATTACGATACAGTGATCAGGAGTTCATTCGGCCTCCCCACGGGTTCTGCCCCGGCTGCGGAGTGGCCCTCGCCTTACGGTATTTCCTGAAAGCCGTGGGAGATAGGGTCATCCTGGTCACCCCCCCGGGATGCTCGGCACCCAGCATCTCCTTCCCGAAGCCGAGTCTGGTGGGCCCCAAGGGTTTAATCGATGTGATCCACTGCCCCTTTGGTTCTTCGGCCATCTTTGCCGGCGGCATCAAAGCGGCCCTGGAAACCAAAGGAGACACTGAGACCCAGGTCATCGCCTGGGCCGGCGACGGCGCCACCTTTGATATCGGGTTTGGCGCCCTGTCCGCTGCGGCCCAGCGAAACGAGAATATTATCTATGTGTGCTACGACAATGAAGCTTATATGAACACCGGGAACCAGAAAAGCGGTTCCACACCCGGCAGCTCCAACACCACTACGACCGTTGCCCACAAAAATGCCGGGAATGGAGAGAAGGATCTCCTCTGGATCATGATGGGACATGACGTCCCCTATGCGGCCACAGCCACTATCGCCTATCCCGACGATCTCATGGCCAAGGCCCGAAAGGCCGCTGGAATAAACGGCTTTCGTTTGTTTCATATTCTGACGCCCTGTGTCCCGGGATGGAAATACCCGCCTCATCTGACCGTAAAGCTCTCCAAGCTGGCGGTCCAGACCGGACTGTTTCCCCTGGCGGAGTATGAGAAGGCCGGAGGTCTGACCCTTAAGAAAAAGGGCAGGGAAAAGCCTTTGGAGGAATATGTACGGTTCCAGGGTCGTTTCAAAGGGATTGATTTAAAAGATTTGGAAAAATGGAAAGCCGCCGTGAAAAGGCGATGGCACCGGTTGAACCGGGTTTCAGGGATTTCTGACAATTCCCTATCCTGAATCGGAGGCCCTAAGAGGAAAACCCCCGGAGGAACGGATGAAGAAGGACAAAATCAGGGAGGACCGCTGGTTTCGAACCCAGTGTGGAAGGTGCTACGGCCAGTGCGGCATTCAAGTTCGGCGGGTCAATGGCGTGGCCGTCAAGATTGAAGGGGTCCCGGAAACCACTCTCGGTTCGGAGGGGGGAATTTGCGGCAAGGGGAGTGCCGGCATTCAGGTGCTCTACGATCCCAATCGATTGAACAAACCCCTCAAAAGGACAAATCCTGAAAAAGGCCTTCATGCGGATCCCAAATGGAAAGAAATTTCCTGGGAGGAAGCCATCAATACCATCGCGGCACGGGTCAAGGCGGTTAAAGAAAAGGATCCGAGAAGAATTTTCATCCAGGGGACCACATGCCGGGTCATGCGGAATACCACCGATTATCTCTTTCCCATGAGCGTGGGACTTTCCTCCCCCAAAGGGTCTCCCTGTGTATGGCCGGGGGGCGGGGGGCTTCACTGCGGAAATGGGGCCCACGAAAACACCGGGATGGTCCACGCTTCCTGGTCCCATGTACCTGACTTCAAGCTATGCAATTACGCCATCTACTTTGGTGCCAATAAAGGCTCGGGATCCGGACATTCCGCCATGATCACGGCACGCCTCGCGGCCGAAGCCCGGTCCCGAGGTATGAAATTCGTGGTTTTCGACCCCATGGCCAATTTCAGCGGGGGAAAGGCCAGTGAATGGATTCCCATCCTTCCCGGGACCGACGGCGCCGTCTGTCTTGCCATCGTCAATATCATTGTGAACCGGATCGGCGGATACGACGAAAACTATCTGGCCACGAAGACCAACGGCCCCTATCTCATCGGGCCGGACGGCCGCTACGTACGGCCCAATGAGAGGCGAAAAACCCCTCTTACCGTACCCGGCCATTTCAACATGGGCGCGCCCAAAGAGGTAGTGGGGGAAGACGACACCAACAAACCGCTCATTTGGGACCTTGTGGACGGCAAAGCCAAAGTCTATGATGATCCCACCATCAAGGAATACGCTCTTTACGGCGAATACGAAGTGAACGGAGTGGTGTGCCACCCTTCCTTTCAGCTCCTGAAAGACCACTTGAAGACCTACACGGCCGAATACGCCTCACGGGTGAGTACGGTCCCGGCCCGCACCATCGAACGCGTGGCCCATGAATTCCTGGAGGCGGCCCGAATCGGCAGCACCA
>CAYPQJ010000060.1:0-8130 GCA_964412835.1 uncultured Desulfobacteraceae bacterium
AGGGGAATCAGTTCTTTCTGTCAAACCAATCCTCCATAATATGATAAAAGACCACTACATCTTCTGGTCGGCTCCTTTTCAGATTGTTAATCCAAAAGTGAACAATTCCTATATAATGTGCGCATTGGCTTTGGGACTTGGAAACTTGGCGAAGACAGTTTTTTGGAACTTATTTTTCCGGCCATAAAAAGTCAAGAATGCTGATTCTATTCTTCTATTTGGAACCATCTTAATGCTTAGCCCGATGTCTATGCCATCCAGGGGGATGGCTTACCAAAGGGTTGAAACGGTGATTCAAGGTCCAGAAAAGATTCCCGAGCTTTACCTTTGAGGAGCTGCCAAACTTATCCGGCAGCCAATCCCTTTGAGGTTGGGGGTCCCGAATTCCCGGCCCAGACCATCAGCGGTGGTGAGCATGTTGAAGTTGGCGCGGGTCCAGTTGTCTTTTTGGGTAATATCTTCTTCCGGGAACCACCAGCCATAGGCGGCACTGATCACCCGAGGGTGAATATGGGGGGTCAGCCGTGCCCTCTGGCGGATTTGGCCGGCCCGGGTTTCAATCCTGACTGCATCACCCTCGGAAATGCCTTGGGCTGCAGCGGTTTCGGGATGAATTTCCACCATCGGTTCGGGGCTTTTTTCCCGCAATGTTTTTACCCATCGGTAGGCAGAATGGAGATAAAACCGGTCTTTACAGCTGGTCAAAACCAGGGGATAGTCCGGATCGTCCTCCGGCAAATCGAAGGCTTCCGGCAAAGGCTTAAGCTTGAATTTTTCAGCCGTACTCAGTCGCAACTCCACCTTCTTCGTGGGGGTCCTGAATCCTTTGGCTTCATATTTTTTAAACTGTTCTTCCCCTTTCAGATATCCCAGTTCGGCAAACGCTTTGAAGGTTAAGCCGCTCGGTTTCATCACCATTTCAACCAGTTCATGATAATCATCAAACCAGTGCTCCTTCGGGGTCATGGCCAATCCCAGATCATTTAATATTTGAATATCGGGGCGACACGCTTCGGGCGGATCAACCACCTTCTGCCTGGCCAAAACGTAACCGTGCCCCAGTCCGTAGTGCCCGATGTCGTCAAATTCGAAACTTGTGGCGGCGGGAAGTACGATGTCCGCAAGCGCTGTGGTAGGGGTCATGAAAAGATCGCTCACTGCCAGAAAGTCGAGACGGTTCAGGGCCTCAAACGTCAGGTTGCTGTCGGCATAAGACATAACCGGGTTTGCACACTGGATATAGGCGCCTTTCACCGGATAGGGAGTTTGTTCCAGGACGGCTTTTCTGAAAAAAGCCGGCGGAACGGTCATGAGCCGGGGAATGGTCCCGTGGGCCGCGTGAATCATTTCTTTCCGTTTGTCGGGCAAAAGATCCGCCCGAACATACTTTCCAAGGGGCAATATCCTCGGTTCATTGGCCTGAATGTTCCCACCGGGAATATCCAGGTTACCGCACAGGGCCATAAGGCAGGTGATGGCCCTTAGGGCATCAAAGGTATGGCGGTTTTGCTCCAGGGCGTTTCCCCAGTGAATGGCGGCAGGATGACTTTTTGCATATAATCGTGCGGCCTTTCGAATGAGATCCGGCTCAACCCAGGTGACATCCGCCACTTTTTCAGGGGCGAAATCCTTCACATGATCCGCCAGATCATTAAACCCGTGGGTCCAGGTTTCCACAAAGGGCCTGTCAAAGAGGTTTTCTTCAATAATAACATTCAAGAATGAAAGGGCGAGAAAATGATCTGTGGCGGGCCGGGGCTGAAGCCAGAGCTGTGCCCTTTTGGCCAGGTCGGTTTTTCTGGGGTCGATGACGATCAACCGGGTCCCCTGTTTCAGTTGATCCAGGAGCAGACTGCAGATTTCCCCTTCTTCATTGGTGTGGGTGGCATTACTGCCCCATGCCAGTACGGTTTTGCTCTGGTGGCGGAAATCCGTCACCGGATAAAACCCACAGGTATGCATCCCGGTCACTTCCCGGGGCGCGTGACAGACATCCTGCACCGCCACCACATTGGGGGAACCGAACAGATTGGCAAGCCGAATCAGCACAAAGTGTTCCATGCCCTTGGGCATCCCCTGGCAGAATGCAACCCCTTTGGCGCCATATTCCGCCTTGATTTTAAGAAAACGCCTGCTGATGGTCTGAGTGGCCTGTTTCCAGGAAATTTTTTCCCATTCACCCCCACCTCTTTTCCCTTTTCGCCGCATGGGGTATCTGAGACGATCCGGATGGGTAAGGCGCTCCGAAGAAGCCAATCCCTTGGGACAGATGTAGCCCTTGTTAAGAAACCCGTCAGGATCCCCTTTTATTTTGACAATCCGGTTGTTTTTCGTCCCCACCACAATGGCGCACCCGCCGTGGTCCATTCTGGCACAATGGGTGCTGGTCCAGCGTATACCTGTTTCCATCATATCAAATCCTTTAGAGAAAGCCCTGAACCCGGTTCGGCAGCTTCCACCCGGCACGTTAAGCATCCCTCCCCCAGCAGAACCATAACCTGATCCCCCTGAAGCACATTGGAAACTGTTTTTAAAATCCGTTTCTCCGGCAGGTGAAATGCAATGCTGTATCCCCTGTTCAAAATCGCCATGGGGCTCAGGTCTCGCAATCCCTTTTCCAGCAAGGTGAACCGCATCCCGAGCCCCCGAAGCGTCGCTTCCATAGCTCGGATGAGGGAGGTCCTTTGAAAATCGAGATTTTGTCTCCGGGAAACGATCATGCCCTGAGGGGAATAGATCCGCAGTCCATTTAATTTTTCACTCAGGGCCATGCGGTTATGGTGAAGCACCAGGCGCACCAGGCGGATCAGTCTCTGTTGCACATCATCTAAGTGAATCCAGGCATCGGCAAGCCGCTTTCTCGGGTCTTGAAGGCGGTTTTTCAGTTTTTCCAGAATCTCTCTGTGATAGCGTTGACGCTGTTCCATGATGGCCACCAATCGAGATTTCAAATCATTTAGGTGCTTTGAAAGCGCTTCCTTTTCCGCTACCAAAAGTTCGGCGGCCGCGGAAGGGGTTGGGGCCCTGAAATCGGATGCCAGATCACAGATGGTCACATCAATCTCATGCCCCACGGCCGACACCACCGGTATGCGGGAGCGCCTGATGGCGAGGGCCAGCGCTTCCTCATTAAAAGCCCACAAATCCTCCAGTGAACCGCCCCCCCGGGTCAAAACGATCACATCCGCATTGAGGTCGCGGTTCACGACCTCAAGGGCTTTGACCATCTCCCCACAGGCCCGTTCCCCCTGGACCCGAACAGGGAGGACACTGATTTCCAGATTGGCGAACCGGCGTTGAATGACGTTTAAAAAATCCCGTACCGCGGCACCCGTGGGCGATGTGATCAACATGATCCGCTTGGGCAAAAAGGGCAGGGGCTTTTTAACCGCCTGATCAAAAACGCCCTGTTTTGCCAGTTTGCTTTTGACCTGTTCAAAGGCCAGGGCCAGGGCGCCCACGCCGATGGGTTCCAGATAGTCCAGGATCAGCTGGTATTCTCCCCTGGGGACATAAACACCCACCCGTCCCTGGGCGATCACCTTGGTGCCATTCTCCGGAAGGAATTTCAAATATCCGGCCTGAGGGCGAAACATGACCGCCCGGATTTGGGCGTTTTCGTCTTTGAGCACCATATAATAATGGCCGGATCTCGGTGCGCTGAAATTGGATATCTCCCCTTCAACCCACACAAAATCAAGGTTCCCCTCCAGAAGTCCTTTTATTTCTTCCGTGAGCTCCTGAACACCATATACCTTTGGCCCCTGGCTTTCCAGCGAGATTGGCAATAAAAGTCTCCTTTCAAAATGATTTTGATGCGCTATTCATGAACAAAAACCGGATGAGGTAAAACGCAACGCATGATTTGAAGTGTTTAACGGCTGACATGACTGGTGCCCCCGGCGCGACTCGAACGCACGACACCCAGATTAGGAATCTGGTGCTCTATCCACCTGAGCTACGGGGGCAATGGCGTTTCTTTTATCATAACCATAACGGATGTCAAATGAATTAAACGAAAACTTGAAAATAATATTGATTTTCCGGCACAGGTGTTTATACTATGCAGTTCTATGTCAAATCCGGCATAGATTTACTGCTTAAAATGAATAAAATGTCTTCCCTTTCAAGTGGGGGTGTAGCTCAGTTGGGAGAGCGGTACGTTCGCAACGTACAGGCCAGGGGTTCGAATCCCCTCATCTCCACCATTATTGTTGATGGAAACAATGGCATGACCACAAGAGAGGCAAGTATAGAGCGAAAGACCAGAGAGACCGAGATTTCCCTGAAACTCAATCTCGACAACGCAGGTCCGTCTACGTTAGATACCGGAATCCCTTTCATAAACCACATGCTGGACTTAATGGCAGCCCACGGTTTCATGCAGCTTGTATTAAAGGGGCGGGGTGACACGGAGATTGACGACCACCATACGGTCGAGGATCTGGGGATTTGCCTGGGGTTGGCCATTAAACAGGCATTGGGCAGAAAAGAGGGCATAAGGCGATATGGGGAAGCAACAGTCCCCATGGATGAAACATTGGTTCGGGTCGTCCTGGACATCTCCAACCGACCCGTTCTCGCCTATCGGGTTAACTTCAAAAAGAATACCACAGGGTCTTTCGATGTGGGTCTGATCAAGGAATTTTTTCGGGCCCTGGTTTTTAACGCCGGCATTACACTCCATATCGATCTCCTTTCCGGGGAGGAACCTCACCACATTTCCGAGGCTGTCTTTAAAGCATTTGGAAAAGCTTTGGACCAGGCCACCCGATTGGAAAGTCGACTGCAGGGAAAGTTGCCCTCTACAAAGGGGCTGCTTTAGTTTTTGACCCATCCCTAAATTTGCCACCGCATTTTCAGGCGAGGTTCCCATGTTTGAAAGAATTCTCCGAAAGCCTAGACCCCGAAGTTTATGGCTCCCGGTTCTGTTCTGTATTCTCTTCGTTTGGGGCTGCCATAAAGACACAAAACCCGCCGCATATCAGCCCCGGTTACATCAGGAAATTAAAAAAGTCGTGGTCATGGGCTTTCGCGCCGCAATGACCCAAGGGTCGGGGCCGAATCTTGTTGAAAATCCCATAACCGGCACTTCGTTTCTGGCCGAGCCCGTTCCCGAAGATGTGGTAAGGGAGATAAACAAAGTTTTATTCACCAAACTCATGGAGGGCAAGCAGTGGACACTGGTTTCTCCCGGCCAGGCCAGGGGTGTATTGGCAAGCATCATTGACGGCGACAGAAAAATGGAAGAAACCCCGCTGGGGATGTTGCAGTCCGTGGGAAAATCCTTTGAAGCCGATGCGGTTCTTACCGGCCGGATTTATCGTTGGCGGAAACGCGTTGGCAGCGATTTCGCGGTGGACAGACCCGCGTCGGTATCATTTGATCTCGTTCTGGTACGACCCTCAAACGGGGCCATTTTTTGGCGCAGCCATTTTGACAAAACACAACAGTCTTTATTTGAGGATATTTTTGATTTCGATACTTATGTGAAAAGCGCCGGACGGTGGCTGACGGCCGAAAAACTGGCCGATATCGGTCTGGAAAAACTCATTCGGAAAATGCCAGGGATCCCAAAGCCCAAAAAAGAGGAGAAAAAGGAAACCAGTGCTGATTATTCCGGCAATTGATATCAAAAATGGTAAGTGTGTCAGGCTCAAACAGGGCCGCATGTCCGATGAGACCATATTTTCAGACAAGCCTGAAGAAATGGCAAAAAAATGGTTTGAATGCGGCGCCAAAAGACTTCATCTGGTGGATCTGGATGGCGCGGTCAGTGGACGGCCCGTGAATCGAAAAACCATCCGCCGAATTGTTGAAGCAATCCCCATTCCCGTAGAGCTGGGCGGCGGTGTGCGGGACATGGCAACGCTTCGTGCATACTTCGATCTTGGGCTTCAATATGTCATTCTGGGGACAGTGGCCCACAAAAATCCGGACTTCGTCAAAGAAGCCTGCCGTTTGTACCCCGATCAAATCATTCTGGGCATTGATGCGCGAAACAACCGTATTGCGGTAGAGGGGTGGACAGAAGAAATAAACCTGACCCCCGAAGCCCTTGCCAAACGGTTTGAAAACGATGGCCTGGCGGCGATTATATACACGGACATCAACCGAGACGGCATGAGAACCGGCTGCAATGTGGACGCAACCGGGGCTCTGGCCGGAACAACGAACATTCCGGTTATCGCTTCCGGCGGTATATCCCAGATGGATGATGTGTTAAGAATCCTTCCCCTGGCAACCGATGGGGTTATGGGTCTTATCACCGGACGAGCCCTTTATGATGGCAGCCTCGATCTGACCGCCGCCATAAAAGCATGCCAATAATGCGCAAACAACAAAATCTGCCAAAATGCCGGGTTGACATTTTGCCGACGCGTCATAACGTTGGGAAGTATTTGATTGCAGTACAAAACCGAACATTTTCAAATTTCGGACATGGTCACGGGTAACGTCTTATGTCGCTTGAGGAAAAAATCACTGAAGATCTGAAGAAAGCCATGAAGGAAAAGGATGCTTTACGCCTTTCCTGTTTGAGAATGCTGAAGACCGCACTGAAAAATCTTCAGGTAGACAAACAACGGAAGTTGAAGGACGAGGAAATTCTGAGCATTATTTCGTCCCTGATTAAAAAGGGCAAGGAGTCCGCATCGGAATTCACGAAAGCAGGCAGGGAGGATCTTGCACTTAAGGAAGAAACAGAGGTAGCCGTTTATTACGGTTATATGCCCCAGCAGTTGACGCCTGGGGATATCGAAAAAATACTGAAGGAAATAATTCTGGAATTATCCGCTGAAAAGCCCTCGGACCTGGGAAAAATCATGAAAACAGCCATGCCGAGGATGGCAGGAAAAGCCCAAGGCAAGGAGGTTAATGAAATTGCCAGAAGGTTACTGGCGTGAAGGTCTGCATGAAAAGGGTTTGAAATTTCTGTGCGCATCATACCTCAATTTCCATGAATTCAAGAGGAAGAACCCCATGCACCTCTGCCCGAACACAAAACCAAGGTATTTTTTGATAAGGCCTGTACGGTAGAGTAATCCCGTCGGGCATTTTTATGCTCAGCAGATTACGCACTCAATACTTTTTTGCGGCAACAAATAAAGAACAACCCATGATAAGCTACCAGTCTGCCAAAGAGGAGATAAAGCAGGCGGCCGATATTGTTTCGGTTGTGGGCCAGTTTGTCCAACTCAAAAAGGCGGGTAAAAATTTTGTGGGGCTTTGCCCTTTTCATGGAGAAAAGGCGCCTTCTTTCACGGTCAGTCAGGACAAGCAGATGTTCCATTGCTTCGGATGCAAGAAGGGAGGGGATGTCTTTGCTTTTTGGATGGCGTATCACAGCCTCAGTTTCCCCGAAGCGCTGAGGGATCTGGCGGAAAGATACAATGTACAGTTGCCAGAGAAGCATTTTACGGCTGAAGAAAAAAAGAAAGCCGATTACAGAGAAACGCTTTACAAAATCAACGAACTGGCGGCTATCTATTTTGAAAAGGAGCTGGCGCATCCGGTTAGGGGAAAACCCGGCAGTGATTATTTCAAAAAGCGGTCCATCTCCCACAGCATTATAGAAGAATTCCATCTGGGCTATGCGCCGAAAGGGTGGGACGGCTTGAAGCAGTTTCTTCTGAGCAGAAAAGTGTCGCTTGAAACGGCTCTTGCTGCAGGCGTCCTTAAACGGAGCGATAAGGGGCACTATTACGACCTGTTCAGGGAAAGGGTAATGTTTCCCATAATCGATTTGACCCAGAAAAAGCGGGTCATCGGTTTTGGTGGCAGAGTCCTTGATGATGCTTTGCCAAAATATGTCAATACGCCTGAAACCCCGCTTTTTCATAAGGGCACGTGCCTTTACGGTTTTGCCGCTTCGCGAAAAGCCATTCGAGAGACGGGGCGTGCCATTGTGGTGGAAGGCTATATGGACTGTCTGGCCCTCAGAAAACATGGGCTGAAGGAGGTGGTGGCAACGCTGGGAACCGCACTCTCCGAGACCCCCGTTCGAAAGCTCAAAGGGATCGGGAAAGAGGCGGTTGTGGTCTTTGACGCTGACGAAGCCGGAAAAGCGGCTGCCATGCGAACCTTGCCCATTTTTCTAAATGAACGGCTTTCGGCAAAGGCGGTTGTCCT
>CAYPQJ010000060.1:8230-20440 GCA_964412835.1 uncultured Desulfobacteraceae bacterium
TGCGAACCTTGCCCATTTTTCTAAATGAACGGCTTTCGGCAAAGGCGGTTGTCCTGCCCAAGGGGCACGACCCGGACAGTTTTATCAACAGCAGTGGCAGGGAAGCTTTTTCAAGGCTACTGGATGTCGCCCCTTCCCTGTTTGATTTTTATGTGGATCAAAAGCTTGGATCGCGCCCCCAGAACATCGATCGGAAAGTCGGCATTTTAGAAGAGATACTTCCCATACTGGCAAAGGTTCGCAATGAAACCCAACGGTCCTTGTACATAAGAAGGCTGTCTGAAAAATCCGAAGTTGCGGAATCGGTTGTTCTTTCCGCGCTCAGGGGCGTCAAGCAATCCTCTGTAAAGGGTCGTTTCAAAAATGAAATCAAACAGCAATTTGCATCCGTAAAACCAAACCGATCCATTGGGGAGATTCAATTGCTCAACCTGTTGTTGCATTTCCCTGAAACGGTTGCCGACTTGAAGGGTCATCATTGTCGGTTGTTGATTTCTGATCCCATGATTCGACGGATCGTTGATGTCATCTTTGACAGGCAAAGCAGCTCGGAAACAATGACCTTTGAGACCATCCAGGAGCGTCTTGATCTTGATGAAGACCGTGTGTGGCTCAGGGAATTTGGCTTCCGCCCTGCTTTCTGTTCAGACCGCGAAGTAAAACAGGCTGTTCGGGATTTTATAGCCAAAGCGCAGAAAAAGAAAATTGCGGAATCATTTAAAACGGCCATGGGGGACCCACGGGCCATAAATGAAATTTTGAAGAGAAAAATAGAGGCCGGCGGGCCCGTTGGAAGTTGAATCATTCAGGAGGCCATATGATGGATAAAAGCACAGACATGGTCAATCTCAAGAAGTTGATCATCGCAGGAAAAAACAAAGGTTATGTGACCTTTGAAGAGCTGAATGATGACCTGTCTGAAGAAATCATTTCCTCAGAAGAGCAAATCGATGACCTGATGATGATGTTTGAGGAATTGGACATCATGGTCATTGATGAAAACACCAAAAAAAAGATTGAAAAACGCAAAAATGCCAAAAAAGAGCGGATTAAACAGGAAGACAAAAATGCGTCCTCTTTTGATCTAGCCGACGCAGCATCGCGAATTTCAGATCCGGTCAAAATGTATTTAAAGGAAATGGGCCGTATTTCACTGCTGACACGTGATGGAGAAGTGGAAATTGCCAAACGGATTGAAGCCGGTGAAAAGGAGGCCCTGGAAGCCCTGTTAACCTGCGGCGTCGGCGTGGAGCATATCATTAAGCTGGGGGATTGCCTCAGGGAAACGGAAGTCAAACTCAAAGATGTAATCAGTGACCTGGAAGACGATGACAGCTTCATGCAGATGGGCGAGAAAAGGGAATCACTCATCTATCTGATCAGTCAAATCCAAGAACTCAATGAAAGCATACGGCACAAACGGCGTGAAATGGCAAAAAGAAGCTGTTCGGAAGAAACCCGCAATCAGCTGAATGCTCGGATCAAAGAAGATCAAAAAAATATTCTGTCGGTTGTGAGTTCTTTCAGCCTGGAAAAAAGGCAGCTTGAAAATATGCTGGAGAGTTTCCGAAAGATCCTGGACACTGTGGAGACCGCCGAGAAAAATATGGCTGAGTGCATGCTGAAGGCGGGTGGAAAGCCCATTTCGTATCTGAAACGGTGCATTGCTCAAATTCCCGAATCGGCCAAGGATGATGATGTCATTGATCCGATTTGCCTGACAAAATGCGAACTTATCGCTATGAAGTCCAAAGCGGACGCATCGCGACGGATGATCAGGCAGATCAAAGAAAGAACCAGCCTGACGCCCAGGGAGTTGAAAGCGGAATTGGGGCGGGTGGAAAGAAGCCTTGAGAAAGCCAGCCGGGCAAAGTCGGAATTGATTCAGGCCAACCTGAGACTGGTGGTCAGCATTGCAAAAAAGTATACCAACCGCGGGCTCATGTTTCTGGATCTCATCCAGGAAGGCAACATCGGTTTGATGAAAGCCGTAGACAAATTTGAATACCAGCGGGGATATAAATTCAGCACCTACGCCACCTGGTGGATACGGCAGGCCATCACCCGAGCCATTGCCGACCAGGCCAGAACCATCCGCATTCCGGTTCATATGATAGAAACCATCAACAAACTCATGAGAACCTCACGGTATCTGGTTCAAGAGCACGGACGTGAACCCACATCTGAAGAGATTGCTGAGAAGATGGAATTCCCTTTGGACAAAGTGAGAAAGGTCCTGAAAATCGCCAAAGAACCCATTTCCCTCGAAACCCCCATTGGAGAGGAAGAAGACAGTCATCTTGGAGATTTTATAGAAGACAAGAATATCCTTTCACCGGGAGATGCCGTGGTCAATTTTGGTCTGGCCGAACAAACGCGGAAGGTCTTGACCACCCTGACACCGAGAGAAGAAAAAGTCCTTCGCATGCGGTTCGGCATTGGTGAAAAGGCGGACCATACCCTGGAAGAAGTGGGAAGGGATTTCAGCGTAACCCGAGAACGCATTCGACAGATAGAAGCCAAAGCCCTTAGAAAACTGCGGCATCCCAGCCGAAGCCGAAAGTTGAAAAGCTTTATGGATAATAACTGATTTCAACCCGTTCGGTTGCGCCGCTTTTTGCTTGACAAATTTTGACTAGATGCTCATTCTATTGTGATTGGCTGCCGCAAAATCAGAGCACCGCCCCTAAAGGAACCGAAAGATGACGTTTAGGCAGCCTGCATCTGGAGGGCCCATAGCTCAGCTGGAAGAGCCACCGGCTCATAACCGGTAGGTCCCTGGTTCGAACCCAGGTGGGCCCACCACAAACCATAATCTTGCAGTTTGTGTATGTTCATGCCCTTTACCATTTTGAACGGATGTTTTACCCGAATCGGGAATGAAGATTTCAGGAAGGGCGTATCCTCAGGCGGGATGCGCCCTTTACCTTTCTAAAAGGGAGCCAAAGGCAGGTTTTGCTATGATACCAACATTGGGAGATTTTCTGCGTCTCATTGAACGCATTGCGCCCATGAGGCTGGCAGAACCATGGGACAATTCCGGTCTTCAAATCGGGGATTCAGAGCAGAAGATTAAAAAAATTTTTTCTTCTCTGGATCCCACCCTTGACGCCCTCATAAAGACTTCCGAAAACAACGCCCAGGTTCTATTTACCCATCACCCTCTAATCTTTAAATCTGTCTCGCATATCGAAATCAACGCCTACCCCGGGCATATCCTCGCCCAGGCCGCACGAAAACATATCTCCGTTGTGACCGCGCATACCAATCTGGATGTTGCCAAGGGCGGCATAAACGATATCCTGGCAAATCTCATGGGCCTCCAAAATATAGAAGTCCTGCAACCTCATGACAGAGAGCCCGGGGTAGGCCTCGGAAGGGTCGGAGATTTACCTGAGCCTACAGACCTTCTAGGCCTTGCAAAGGTTATAAAAAAGAAGCTTGGCGCTGATCACATTCGTCTGGTGGGTCAAAAAAAAGACAACGTCCGGCGCATTGCCGTGGTGGGTGGTTCGGGCGGCAGCCTCACATCCTATGCTGCAGGAAGTGGCGCTGACGTACTTATTACAGGGGATGTTGGCCATCACGCTGCACTTGAAGCAGAATCCCTCGGGATTGCCCTTATTGATGGCGGGCATTTCCATACGGAAAAAACAGCATTTAATATTTTTTGCAGGAATTTGGAGGAATTTTTTAGAAAAGAAGGTTGGGAAGTTGGGATCCAAACGGATAGCACCCAGGTAGATCCAATCTGGATGACATCCGGCATCTGAACGGAAGGAAAATTTGACAGGACTGCTTAAAGCAAACTGCCCCAAAAAACACAAACGCGTCGAATGAGTTAAGAGGTGAGAACATTGGAAAAAACAATGAAACTTTTGATCGGTCTTCAGGCTTATGACATTCGCATAAAAGAGAAGCTGGACCAAAAAGAAAAAGGGCCGGCGGCGGTGCAGAAGCGCCAGGAGGATCTGGCAACAGCGGAAGCCTTGTTGCAGGAAGAGATGGACAAATTAGACTCCCACGAAAGCCTGAGCCGGGAAACCGAACTGGAGATTCAAGACCTGGATGAACGTTTGAAAAAAGCTGAAGTGAAATTATCCAGTATCGCATCAAACAAGGAATATAAGGCCGCGCTCAAGGAGATTGAGGGCATCAGCCACGAAAAAGAAGCTCTGGAGACTGCCGTTATTGAACTGATGGAGCAGAAAGATAAACTGGTGGGCGTCTGTGACGATAATCGAAAAATAACCGAAACCAAGAAAAAGCAGTTTGACCAGGACCGGAAGCAGATACTGAGAGACATGAAAATCCTGGATAAAGAGCTTAAAAGGCTTAAAAAGGAGCGTGAAAGTTGCTGTAAGGCAACAAATGGATCGCTTTTGAAAAAATATGACATCCTCAGGGACCACAAGAACGGTATTGCCATTACCCCGGTTATCAAAGGGGTGTGCCAGACATGTCGCATGGCGATCCCGCCTCAAAAGTTCAACGAGTTAATCCGCGGGGACAAACTCATGAACTGCCCCAGTTGTGCACGGATCATGTATTGGGGAGAGGATGAACGTTATCAGGACGACCAGGGGGCATCCTAGAAAACCGCCTTTGTCAAAAAACAGGCGTATTGATAACCTTCCAAGGTGTCAATTTAATTTTTTAAAACGTGAACCAACAACCGTAAATCGTATTCCATATGCTAACCCGGGTGTGCCGAAGTAAAACGAATGACCGCCGCCCATGTCATTGACAGGGGGGAGGAAAGTCCGGGCTCCACAGGACAAAGCGCTGGGTAACGCCCAGTCCCGGCGACGGGAAGGATAGTGCAACAGAAAGGAAACCGCCAGGCACTCAGTCACTTATCAACACAACGAATCAATGGACAGTCCATAACACAAGGGATTCGGATTTGACACACGCGTGATGATATATAACTGAGTGCCTGGTAAGGGTGAAAGGGTGAGGTAAGAGCTCACCAGTTCCGTCGGTGACGGCGGAAGCTTTGTAAACCCCGCCTGGAGCAAGACCAAATAGGGGAACGCTAAGGGTGGTCCGCTCGAGTTCCCGGGTAGGTCGCTTGATCTCGTCGGCAACGGCGAGGCTAGATGAATGGCCATTGTTTCGAAAGCGGGTAACCCTTTCGAAAAACAGAACCCGGCTTACGGATTGCTTCGACATACCCGGATCGGCGTATGGGAAACAGTTTACGGTTGAAAGAAAGACATTTTTTGAATCGGGAGGGAAACAAATTCCATGTTTGTCATCGGAAATTTTCTGGCTGCCATCGCTAAAATACTCGATATCGCTTTGACCCTGTACATGTGGATCATTATCGCCCGGGCCGTGGTTTCCTGGGTCAACCCGGATCCGCACAATCCTATCATACGCTTCTTGAACACCGTCACAGAACCGGTGCTCTACCGGGTCAGGCAGCGGCTGCCCATCAGTTTCGGGGGGATCGACTTTTCACCAATCCTCGTACTTCTGATCATCGTTTTCATTCAACGCTTCCTGGTGACAAGTCTCGCGGAAATGGCCATGCGAATGGGAGGGTAGTGAGGTTGCCGGTGAAGGACGTGGAAAATCCCGTTGGGGCTGTGATACGGGTAAAGGTGTTACCCCGTTCTTCAAAAACTGAGATTGCGGGTAAAGCAGACGGCGTTTACCGGATAAAGCTCACAGCACCGCCCGTAGACGGCAAGGCCAACAAAGCGCTTATCAATTTTCTCGCCAAAAAAACAGGACTTCCCAAAAAAAATTTTAAAATCATTTCAGGGGAACATTCAAGGAACAAGACCATCAGCATCCACGAGGTTACTTCTGAAGAGGTCATGAAATCCTTAGGAAACTCAAGCGGTCGTTTCATGGGGTGAGGCCACATGGAGAGGAACGTGGGCTTCAGAGAGCATCCGGCAAATATCTTTCGCCGGTATTTGATCCGTAAAAAGTGCATCGATATCCCGCAGATTGCAGAGGCGCACCATGGCCTCACGGCCGAATTTTGTGTGATCCGCCGCCAGGTAGACCTTTCGGGAATTTGAAATGATGGTTTGCCCCACACCGACCTCCTGGTAATCAAAGTCCAGCAGACAGCCTTCTGCATCGATCCCGCTGACGCTGATAATCCCGAAATCGATTTTAAACTGCCGGATGAAGTCAGCCGTTGCCTTCCCTGTAATCCCCCTGTCCCGGCCCCGCACCACACCGCCGGCCACAATGACCTCAAAGTTTTCATTTTCGCTCAGGATGGTGGCCACATTCAGGTTGTTGGTGATAACCCTGAGACCCTTGTGATGGATCAGGGCATTGGCCACCTCTTCCGTAGTAGTTCCGATATCAATAAAGAGAGATGCATTGTCGGGGATGTACCGGGCCAGCAGGTGGGCGATTCGTCTTTTTTCCGGCATACACATTATTTTTCGAGCCGTATAGGCCACATTTTTCACACTGGAGGGCAGGCCGGCCCCCCCGTGATGGCGTTGGAGCTGCCCGGCCTGGGTCAGTTCGTTGATGTCCCGACGTATGGTCTGTGGTGTCACCGAAAAATTCGTTGACAGGCTCTCAATTGAAATAAATCCGAGGGATTTGACGAGATCAACGATTTTCCTTTGGCGGAGCAGAACCGATTTTCCCCGGACTTTGGTGGCGTCATTAGCATTCATTCTTTCTTCCGACACTTTCGGACCTCCCTCTTTCAGCAGATAGCCAGCTGACCTTAAAGAAAAGTTTCACAATCGAAATTTTTATCAATATGTGAAATAAAATAGACTTTCGACCTCCCTGAAGCTGCATATTTGCATATTTATTTTCGCTATCGAAATCAAATTACAAAAAAATGTATGAAACCGCAACTTTTTTTGTTGACAAAAATATGCCGCTAGAATAAAAAAAATTAAGGCCATTATTTCAACGTCTATTAACTTTGAAGGCAATGGCTTTCCCCATTTTGCCACTTCAGGCAGGAGACGTCCTTTGCACACTCAGGCACTCATCATTGGTGGAGGCGTTACCGGCACCGGTCTCGCGAGAGATCTGGCACTGCGCGGGGTGCAGGTTCTGGTGGTTGAACAACGGGATATCAACGCGGGTGCCTCGGGCAGAAACCACGGGCTGCTGCACAGCGGTGGACGCTATGTTTTCACTGACCCGGCGGCAGCGAAAGAGTGCCATCAGGAAAATGAAATATTGAAACGGGTGGCACCCCACTGCATTGAGGACACGGGCGGACTCTTTGTGGCCGTTGAGGGCGATGATGAAACCTATGCCGCCGAATTTCCGTTCCTTTGCCGGAAATGCGGTATTCACTGCCTGCCCGTTGATCCCAAAGACGCCAAAGGTCTTGAGCCTTCCCTTTCCAGCAGAATCATTACCGCCTACCGGGTGGATGATGCCGCAATCGATCCTTTTAAAATCTCCCTTGAAAACATCGCCCATGCTCAGGAACTGGGCGGAACGCTTCTGTGCAACACCAAAGTGGTCAGCTTGGAAAAAGAAAACCATTCAATCAAAACGGTCCGTCTGGCCAATGTGCACACCGGTAAAGAGACGATTGTTCAACCGGAGCAGGTGATCAACGCCGCCGGACCCTGGGTGGGGAAGGTGGCGGCGCTGGCAGGGCTCGAGATTGAGATGCTTTATTCCAAGGGGACCCTGCTTGTGACCGCGCACAGGGTTACAGAGCGGGTGGTCAACCGGCTGCGCAGCCCCGGAGACGGGGATATTCTCGTCCCGGGCGGAACCGTCTCACTTCTGGGCACCACCTCCGTCAGGATTGATTCCCCCGACCTGATCACCCCCACCATTAAAGAGGCGGACCTGATTGTGGATGAAGGATCCAGAATGATCCCCACCCTGAAAGGCATTCGCTATATCCGGTCTTATGCCGGTGTACGTCCATTGCTGAAAATGGGTTCAACCCTGGATGATCGTTCCGTAAGTCGCGGGTTCACCCTACTGGATCACAGCCGCGACGGTCTTGGGAATTTTGCCACCATCCCTTCGGGAAAATTGACCACTTTCCGCTTCATGGCGGAGAAAACGGCTGATCTCATATGTGAAAAGCTGGGGATCCATGCCCCGTGCATGACGAATACGGAACCCCTTCCCGTCTCTTCTTCCGGAAAATGGACCGAACCGGGCCTGGGACCGAAACACTGGTTCGGAAACCCGGATGACGACCCGATCCTCTGTGAGTGTGAGATGGTGCCTGAAAGCACCATAAAAAGTGTTGTTCGATCCATCAAAGAAAAAGACGGGGATCTCAACCTGCAAGCTATCGGTGTTCGAACCCGGGTGGGAAAAGGGGCCTGTCAGGGAACATTCTGCGGAAAACGGGTTTCGGCATTTCTGGAGGAGGGCGGTCATATCGAAGCGTATGACAGTATCAATGACATCAAATCCTTTTTGCAGGGTCGCTGGACCGGCGAACGTCCGGTACTGTGGCACGGCCAGATGATGCAGGCAGAACTCAAGGAAGCCCTTTATTGCGGCGCTTTTAACCTGGAAATGGCCGGGTGATGCTCACAGCGATGATGTCCAAAGATGCAACACTGGAATGTGATCTGGCCATCATCGGCTGCGGTCTTTCAGGTATGGCAGCGGCGTTTTTTGCTGCTGAAAAGGGGTTTTCCACGGTTCAAGCCGGCGTCTCAGGTGGATTGATTTTTGCCAGCGGTCTCCTGGACGTCATGGGAAACCACCCCATTGAAGCGGGACACCGATGGATGGACCCATGGGCCGCCATTGATGCGGTCGCAAAAGATATCCCGGATCACCCCTATGCGCGTCTTTCGCCTGACGTCATAAAGAAATCACTGGGACAGGTGGTTTCTTTTCTGGGGAAAAATGATCTTGCTTATCTTAAAAGCGGTGAAAATAACTCGGAACTCATGACCCAGCTCGGCACCACCAAAACCAGCTACTATATTCCTCAGACCATGTGGGAAGGGGTTTCGGCACTCAAGGAAAAACGTCCGTGCCTCATCATCGGGTTTGACGAATTGAAGGATTTCAGTGCCGCTCGTGTGGCACAAGGATTGATGGGCCAATGGCCCGGCCTCCGCTGGCGGAACATCAGTATAAAGGGAACGGTCAAGGCGTCTCCCCTTGTTTCAGGTGATATCCTGGCCCGGGACATGGAGACACCCGGCAATGTGGAAAAACTGGTCCATCTGATACGCCCGCATCTCAAGGATGCTGAAACCGTTGGCTTGCCGGCCATCCTCGGAATGAAACGGCATCAGGAAATCATTGAAAAACTCTCCATCAAACTGGGAGCAAAGGTATTTGAAATTCCCACAACGCCCCTCTCCATTCCCGGCCTCAGATTAAATGACGCGTTCACGCAAGGGTTGGCGGAAAGAGGCGTCAAACTGTTTTTTCCAGAGAGAATCCTTTCGTGGGAAAAAGGGAACGACGGCGCCATTTTGCTGACCGTGGGCCGGGGCCCGCAAAAAAAATGGGTCCGGGCTGAAGGGGTCATTCTGGCAACAGGACGGTTTTGGGCCCATGGGCTCAGGGCCGATCGAGACAGGATCCGGGAACCCCTCTTCGATCTTCCGGTTTATCAGCCGGAGAAGAGAGAGGAATGGCACCAGGAAGATTTTCTGGATTTGCGGGGACACCCGGCCAACCGGGCCGGCCTGACCATCGATGATCAATTCCGTCCCCTTAACCATGGGGGTGAGCCGGCATTGGATAATCTCTTTGCAGCCGGTTCCATACTGGCCCATCAGGACTGGATGCGAATGAAATGCGGTTCAGGTCTGGCCATCAGCAGTGCTTACGCGGCAGTTGCGGCATTTTCAAATATGAGGCATTAACTTCTTCTTATGAAATGATTGCCGGACAAAGACTGTTTTGATATGTGTATAATTTGCTTTCGTGATCCAGGTGGTAAAAGATCCAAATAATGCGAGGATGCGCTTATTATGTCCTTATCTTTAGAGGAAATTACCAAAAAGGTTGGGCGGGAAACCCATATCAACAATGTCAGTCTCTCCTTCGAAGCCGGCTCCCGCAATATCCTGCTGGGCAGAACCCTGGCCGGCAAGACATCCCTTCTTCGATTAATGGCAGGCCTCGACCGACCCACTTCCGGGCGGGTGCTGGTAAACGGCGTAGATGTTACGGGCAAATCCGTTCGGAAACGGAGCATTGCCATGGTCTATCAGCAGTTCATCAACTACCCTTCGCTGACCATCTATAAAAACATCGCATCGCCGTTAAAAATTGCCAAAGTCTCAAAACCGGAAATTGACCGACGGGTGCGCGCAACCGCCGAAATGCTTCACATTGATGGCCTCCTCCATCGCCTCCCCGTGGAGCTTTCCGGCGGGCAGCAGCAGCGTGTCGCCATCGCCCGGGCCCTGGTCAAAGAGACGGATCTGCTGTTACTGGACGAGCCATTGGTAAACCTGGACTACAAGTTGCGCGAAGAATTGCGGACGGAGTTGCAGGATATTTTTGAGTCGCGGCAGGCCATTGTGGTGTATACCACCACTGAACCGACAGAGGCGTTGATGCTGGGGGGCAATATTGTGGTCATTGATGAAGGCCGCGTTCTGCAGACCGGCCCCACACCTGAAGTTTACCATCACCCGACGACCACCAAAGTGGCGGAGGTTTTCAGTGATCCGCCCATCAACTTCCTCGAAGGGTCGGTTCAAGGCGACACGGCTCGAATGGGGCAGGATATTGAAATGCCGCTGGAAGACCACATGAAATCACTTTCTGACGGAAAGTATACATTCGGGGTCCGCTCCAACCATCTTTTTCTATCCGAAAGAAACAAAAAGAATATAAAAATTCCGGCCAGAGTCAAATTGGCGGAGATTAACGGGTCCGAAACATTCATTCATACCGACTATGACGGCTTCCGGGTGGTGGTTCAAGAGAACGGGATTCGCTCCGTTCGGATTGGCGCCGAAATCGCCATATATGTCAACGCATCCTCTTTTTTTGTGTATGATGAGACGGGAGGTCTGGTTGCGTCACCTTCTCAAATAGGAGATCGTCATGGCTCGCATTGAGTTGAACGAAGTTGCGCACAGCTACCTGCCCAAACCAGGGAGGAATTCCGATTATGCCCTGAAGCGGATCCACAATGTGTGGGAGGATGGGGTGGCATGCGCTCTGCTGGGCCCCTCAGGCTGCGGCAAGACGACCCTGCTCAACATTGTTTCCGGCCTGCTGGTCCCCAGCAGGGGACGGGTCCTCTACGATGGGAAAGACGTCACGGCATTACCCCCTGAAAAACGGAACATCGCCCAGGTCTTTCAGTTTCCGGTGCTCTACGACACCATGAGCGTTTTCAACAATCTCGCATTTCCTTTGCGAAACCGAGGGATTAATGAAGCCGCCGTCAAAGAACGTGTTCTGGAAGTCGCTGAAATCCTGGATCTCACCCCTTTCCTCAATAAGCGGGCGGCGGGATTGGCAGCCGATGCCAAACAGAAGATCTCACTGGGTCGTGGGCTGGTCAGAAGCGATGTGGCAGCCATCCTTTTCGATGAGCCGCTGACGGTCATCGATCCGCAGATGAAATGGCTCCTGCGTCGCAAGCTCAAAGAGATCCACGAGGAATTGAAGCTGACCTTCATTTATGTGACCCACGATCAGGTGGAAGCATTGACCTTTGCCGATCAAGTGGCGGTCATGTTCGAAGGAGAAATGGTACAGATCGGATCGCCCCAGGACCTTTTTGAAAATCCGGAACACAAGTTCGTGGGTTACTTCATCGGGAGCCCGGGAATGAACTTCCTGGAATGTACCATAGAGGGAAATAAAGCAAAGGTTGATGGCACAGGCATTGAACTGGACGAGGAAACAGCGGCAAAAGGACGAAACGCCAGGGGGAAACTGGAACTTGGCATACGGCCCATGTATCTGGAGTTACATGCGGACTCCGGCGACGGAAGGGTCAAGGCCGCGGTCAAGGGGGTTGAAGATTTGGGCAGTTACAGGATTGCGACCCTTATGCTGGCAGGACAAACCTTGAAGGCCAGGCTGCCTGAAGACAAACCGCTTCCCGGGGGCGAGGTTTGGCTCACCTTCCCGCCGAAATGGACCAAGTTGTTTGAAGATGAACGGTTGATTCAATAGTTGAGGGGGTAACCGAAATGGAAAAATGGCCAAATAACAGGGCCTGGTTGCTGGTTCTGCCGGTTTTTGTCATCGTCGCCTTCAGCGCCATCATTCCCCTGATGACCGTGA
>CAYPQJ010000061.1:0-18720 GCA_964412835.1 uncultured Desulfobacteraceae bacterium
CATGCTGGTCGTATAAAACACGTAAACAACAATCGGGGCCAGGATAATAAAGGTGGGCAGCTGAACCACCGACAGAATCAACACCAGTAATGCCCAAAGACCCGCCCCGGGAACACCGACCACCAGACAACCAAGCCCTGCCAGTATGGCTTGTATGAGGGCCACACCTAAGATTCCCCGCGCGACACTTCGGACAGTGGCCCTCGATAGATTCACAAGCTCTGTTCCCCGTTCACCCGCAAGGCGAACGGCAACGGCTTTCGCTATTTGAGCACCACGTTCTTCATTTGCGAGCAGAACACCGGTAATTAGGATGGAAATCACGAAACTTACAATTCCAAATCCGGCGCCGGCAGCCGTGTTCAGCAGCCACAGCCCCAATGATTTGAGATGGGGTGCGATTTGGCTCACGGCGGCGGTAAGATTCTCCGAGGAAAGGCGCCAGAAACTGTGGAGCGTTTGGCCGACGACCGGCCAGGATTTGATGTTTTCCGGCGGTGAGGGGATACGAAGAGATCCTTCGGAGAAATTAGCGGATAGCTTCTGGGCGGTTTCCACAAGGGATGCGGCAAACATCACACAGGGAAGGATGATGATGATCAGAAGCAGCAGTGTAACCAGAATTGCTGACAGCTTTTTGCGTCCACCCAGAACGGATTTCAGCCAACGATACCCTGGAAAAACGGCGATGGCAATGATGATGCCCCATATAAAAATCTGGATGAAAGGCTGAGCAATCCGAAAACACCAAAACAGCAGTAACAACACAACGCCCACATGAATGGTTAAATCCAGTGTTCTGGCAATCAGCGTTTTATCATTCGAAGGATGATCTGAAGCATTCATGGTGGCATCTCCAATCCATAACCGTTCATGGGTTCACAGACTGGGTTGAATCCTGAACCATTGAAGGCGTCTTGTCAATGTTGAATCTTTTTTCCCATATTATTCGCAATCAGTGCCGGAAAAAACAGAAAAGCGCTTGACGCTTCTACAGTGGAGCGAATACATTTTCCCGCAGCGACGTGAAATGACGGAAAAAGGATATTATCGCTTCAGGGAAACCGATTTTGTGGGGCTGACACCTTGAAAGCGGCAAAGGAATCGTTATTTTAATGCGATTATTGTTTCAAGATTCTGACGGATATTTGGGTCCATTTCTCAGAAAGCTGCTGCCATGACAAAAGATGTGTTAAAAGGAAAAAGAATTCTCATCGTCGATGATGAGCCGGATGTGATTGAAACCCTTGAAGATCTGCTGAACACGTGCAGTTTGGTGAAAGCATATACCTTTGAGGATGCTCGAGATCTTCTTGATCGGGAATCCTTTGATATGGCGATTCTGGATATCATGGGCGTTGACGGATACAAACTCCTGGAAATTGCCAACGACAAAAATGTCCCCGCCGTCATGTTGACCGCCAATGCGTTGAGCGTAAGCCATACGGTGAGGTCTTTCAAGGGGGGTGCGGCCTTTTACGTTCCAAAAGAAGAGATGACCCATATCGAGCGGTTCCTGAAAGATATACTGGTTGCCCGCGAAAAAGGGAAGAATCTGCGGAATCGATGGCTCGAACGGATGGGATCCTTTTACGAAAAGAAGTTCGGGCCGGATTGGCAGAGCGATGACGAAGAATTCTGGGAAAATTTTAAATTCTGAAAGTGAATAGGAGATATCTTTTCATGAAATGCTTCCTGCGATGGCTGGCGTTGGGTTTGCTTCTGCTTCCGGTTCTAATGGGAGGATGTCGCGGTTCGGAGAGTCAGGCGGAACCGGGAAAGGCAGAAGGTTCCGTTAAAGCCGTTAAAGTAGACGTGGTTGAAGTGAAACCCGGCCCCATTCAGGATATTCTGGTGCTGCCGGGGGAAACGGAACCCTGGCAGGATGTCCTGGTGTCAGCGGACAAGAACGGCCGTGTGGAGTGGATCGGCCCGCGGGAAGGAGATGTCGTCAAAAAAGGACAACTTCTGGCCAGGATTGATGTTTCGGCTCTGAAAACAATTATTACCCGGGCAGAGGCTTCCGCCGAACTGACAAAGGATCTCTATGAACGGCGCAAGACGCTTTTTGATCGGGGGATCGTTCATCAGGAGGCATTGGAGCGGGCGCTTACCGACAAGGCCCTGGCTGAAAGCGATCTTGTAAAGGCCAAAGTGGAGTATGACCGTGGATTTCCCCACTCCCCCATCAGCGGTATGGTGAATTATCTTCATGTGGACGAGGGAGAATTCGTCAAGCGGGGACAGCCCATGGTGGATTTGGTCAATGTGGACAAAATCAAGATTCACGTCAATGTACCGGAACTGGATGTCCGTTATCTTAAAAAAGGACAGGACGTCATGGTCACCATCGATGCCTTTCCCGATCTCCGTCTGAAAGGAACGGTGGATTTTGTGTCCTATAAGGCGGATTACGCCACCAAGACCTTTCGGGTGAGGGTTCTGATCGACAATTCGAATCAAGAAATCAGGCCGGGTATGATTGCCCGGGTGGCATTCCTTCGGCGGATGATCCCCGATGCGCTCTCGGCACCCCTGTTCGCCATCATGGACAAAGGGGGAGAGCGTCTCCTGTTTGTGGAAAAAGACGGCGTTGCCCATGCCCGGACCGTTTCCATCGGGGTCATCGCGGGGGACCGTGTTCAGATCACCGACGGATTGAAACCGGGTGATCGTTTGATCGTCACCGGCCAGAGAGACGTTGAGGAAGGGATGAAGGTTCAAGCCCAATGATCCTCAACCAGGTTGCGCTCAAGAGACAGGTCACGGTCCTGACCCTCATGGTGTTCATCCTCATCGCCGGGATATACTGCTATATTACCCTGCCTCGTGAAAACTTTCCGGATATTACCATCCCCTATGTCTTTGTGACCACCACCTATGAAGGGGTAGCGCCTGAAGATATGGAGGAATTGATCTCCATTCCCATTGAGCGAAAACTGAAAGGGATTTCCGATGTGGAGGAGATCCGGTCCACATCCGCCGAGGGTATTTCAACGGTAGCAGTCAAATTTCTGCCTTCAGTGGATATCGACGATGCCCTTCAAAAGGTCAGGGACAAGGTGGACCAGGCCAAGAAGGACCTGCCTGGGGATCTCCCCGATGATCCGGTACTTCAAGAGGTCAATTTTTCAGATCTTCCCGTAATCCGGGTGGTCTTGTCCGGTCCTTTCAGTCTCAGGCGTTTGCAGAAGTTTGCCGAGGACATGGAAGACCGCCTGGAGTCCATCCCCGGGGTGCTGGATGCCCGATTAAGCGGCGGTCTGGAACGGGAAATCCATGTGGAGTTCGACCTGGATCGGGTGGGGGCCTACCGGGTGCCCTTTTCAAGTCTCATCAATGCCGTGAGCAAGAGCAATGTGAACATGCCCGGCGGCAGTATGGATATCGGCCAGGCCAAGTACCTGGTTCGTGTGCCGGAAGATTTCCAGGATCCGGCGGAAATCTTTTCAATCGTGGCTTTTGTGCGTGATGGGAAACCGGTGTACCTGAGGGATGTGGCCTTTATCCGGGACAGTCACAAGGATCCCATTACCCGAAGCCGTATCAATGGGGTCAAGAGCGTCACCCTGGCCATCCAGAAACGGAGTGGTGAGAATATTGTTGAGGTCACCGATCAGGTCAAGGCCATTGTCAGGGAGATGAAGCCCCTTTTGCCTCCCAGCCTCAAGATTGATCTGACAAGCGACATGAGCAATGATGTTCGCCTGATGGTGGCGGATCTTGAAAACAACATCCTCTCCGGATTGATATTGGTGGTGGCCGTCATCCTGCTCTTTATCGGGGGGCGGTCCGCCATTTTCGTGGCCCTGGCCATTCCCTATTCCATGTTTATCACCTTCATCCTCCTGGCCGCCTTTGACGTGACGCTCAATATGGTGGTGCTGTTTTCCCTGATTCTGGCGCTCGGCATGCTGGTGGATAACGGAATTGTCATTGTGGAGAACATATACCGGCACATTCAGCAGGGCATGAGCCGGAAGGATGCGGCGCTCACCGGTGCCAACCAGGTGGCTTGGCCGGTGATCACCTCCACCGCCACCACACTCGGGGCCTTTGTGCCCATGCTGTTCTGGCCGGGGATCATGGGTGAGTTCATGGGATACCTTCCCGAGACGTTGATCATGGCGCTCACCGCCTCGCTTTTTGTAGCCCTGGTGATCAATCCGGTGCTTTCGGCCCGGTATCAGACTGCAAAACCACCAGTGCCCGAAAAGAAGAAAAAATCATCCAAAGAACCGTTTGTTAAACGGGTCTACCTCGTTCTTCTGAATTGGTCTCTCAATCACCGTCTGATGGTCGTTCTCATTGCTTTTCTGCTCCTGGTGGGGTCCATTTTCCTGTATGGGGCTTTTGGAAAAGGGAGCGAATTCATGCCTGACACCGAACCCAGGCGGGCCTATGTTAATGTCAAGGCGCCCGAAGGGACGAACCTGGATGCCTCGGACAAGTTGGTTCTGCTGGTGGAAAATATCGTATCCAAGTATGAAGATATCCGCTATGTGATTTCAAATATCGGCGCCGAAGGAGGCGATCCTTTCTCCCAGGGGGGCACCGGGACCCATATCAACCGTGTGGCGCTGGATTTCAAGGATTTCCACGACCGCAAAACCCTTTCGTCCACCGTGGTGAACGAGGTTCGGGAAAAGACCCTTGGCGCCGTCAGAGGGGCCGAAGTACAGGTGGAAAAGGAAGAGGAGGGCCCTCCCACCGGCGCGCCGGTGAGCCTGGAAATATCCGGAAAAGACATTCATGTGCTGGGCGACCTGGCATCGAAAATAAGGAAAGAGATCAAGGATATTCCGGGCCTTGTGGATTTGAAGGACAATTTCGTGAAAGGGAAACCCGAGATTCGGATTCGGGTGGATAAGGAAAAGGCAGCGCTTATGGGTCTGGATACCTATACCATTGCCTATACCGTAAAGACGGCCATTAACGGAGTGAAGGTGGGCGTTTACCGGGAAGGAAAGGATGAATACGATATTATCGCCCGCCTGCCGGACAAGGATCGCCATTCCCTTGAGAGTCTCAAGCGGATCACGGTTTCAGGTCCCAAGGGAGAGCCCATACCCCTGACGTCCCTGGCGGAGATCAAGCTCAGTAGCGGGCTCGGGGCCATCATGCGGCTGGATCAGAAACGGGTGGTCACCATCTCGGGCGATGTTTCCGGAAGACTGGCCAATGATGTGATCCAGGATATTGAGACGCGTCTGACGACGGGGATCGACTGGCCGCGCGGGTATGTTTATCGCTTCTCGGGGGAGCAGGAGGAGCAGGCGAAGTCCGCCGCTTTTCTGGCCAAGGCTTTTGTGGCAACCTTGTTCATTATCTTTCTGATCCTGGTAACCCAGTTTAATTCGTTCATGACGCCCTTTATTATTTTGACTTCCGTCCTGCTGTCGCTCATCGGTGTATTCTTAGGCCTGTTGATAACGGGTACCGCTTTCGGCGTGATCATGACCGGTATCGGCGTCATCAGCCTGGCCGGCGTGGTGGTCAACAATGCCATCGTTTTAATCGACTATTACAACCAGCTCAAGGAGAGGGGCATGGCTGTGCGGGAGGCCTTGATCAAGGCGGGCCTGGTGCGGTTTCGACCGGTGATGCTGACGGCCATTACCACCATTCTGGGGTTGATGCCCATGGCCACGGGGATCAGCTTTGATTTTCGAAAGGTTGCCCTGGATATCGGAAATGAGTCGAGCCAATGGTGGGGACCCATGGCCGTGGCAGTTATTTTTGGCCTGGCAGTGGCCACCCTGCTGACCCTGGTGGTGGTGCCGGTCCTCTGCTCACTTCTGAACAGCGTCCAGGAAAGATTCGGGGGCAGCAGGGGCTTAAACTGTTCCGCTTCTATTCTTTGATGGTCATCTTGATGATCTTGACAGGTTCCACCGGGACATCGCCCATCATGCCCTTCTTGGTGGTTTTGACCCCTGAGATGGCATCCACCACATCCATCCCCTTGACCACCTTGCCAAAGACGGCGTATCCCCATCCCTGGGGGGTCGTGTTTTTGTGGTTCAGGAAGCTGTTGCTCTTGGTGTTGATAAAGAACTGATCCGTGGCACTGTGAGGATCCGGCGTACGCGCCATGGCCACAGTGCCCCGCTTGTTTCTCAGACCGTTATTCGCCTCGTTTTGGATGGGCATCTCAGTGTTCTTTCTCTTCATATCCGGCGAAAACCCGCCTCCCTGAATCATGAAATCCGGAATGACCCGGTGAAAGATGGTCCCGTCATAGTGCCCCCAACGTACGTATTGCAGAAAATTCTTGACGGTCTCGGGCGCTTCATCGGGAAAAACCTCCAGAACAATGGTCCCTTTGGATGTCTCCATGATGACCTGGGGGTTGTCCGACAGACCTCCGAGAGCTGTCTGGGGACCGCACAAGGCAAAAACCAACGCCAGAATTATGCCTAATTTCATGTTTGAACCTCCATGTTTTCAGAATCGGGTTGTTTCCGTTTGGATGCCTATCCCCATATACACAATCTGCTGGGATTTTGAAATGGATAATTTGGTGATGCCTTTTCTTCTTTTTCAGATCCTCACTAATCGGGTACTATTTTTGGTTTTTTTGCCCTATCCCCTTGTGATTTTTTTCCAGCAGTTGTAATTAATTGTAGACGACAACAACGAGAGACGTTTTTTGCCCCGAAAAGAGGGCGGGAAAGCGCCACATTCCGGACAGAGCGTATGGAGAAAACAATTCAATCGGAAGCACTGGAAGTCAACTTAGAAGAGACGCGAAAGATTAAAGTTCACGTCCCAAAAAAATATCGTGAATTTATAGATCTGTCCGCATCCCACTTCGGTATTCATGAACGGGCGCTCAGGTGTATGACGGAATACCACCACCCCTATGCCAACCATGGTTTTGTGGTGGCGGAGCTGAGAAAAATTGTCCTGAATGATTTCTGGTTTTACGAGGCGTTGGAAAAATCGGAGGAAGCGTTCCAAGTAATGGTTGAGAGTCTGGGTGGCCTTCTTCTATCGTCCGGCATTGACGAGAAACTCAAGGAAACCATTGTCAGGACCTTGGTGGAGTTTATTGATCGTCTGGCGGATTTTCCGGAAAAACACAAAAAGATTGTCGAGGCTTGCACGGCCCTTTTGAAAGAAACCCTGGTGAAAAACCACGACATCTATGTCTGCTGTTCCGCTTTTTTTAAAAAGCACTTGAGGAAAAGCGCACATATTAATGATTTTAAAGAAGAAATATACAGTTTAACAAAGGAGGTTCTGGAAGTTAATATTAACTTCTGGCAGGAAACCACAAAAATTGAACAATGGTACCGGGAAAATGAAAACATTTTTCATCGGGATTACACAACGGTCATAGCGCAACTGGGGAGTGAATATTTTTCTGATCTCCAACATAAACTCAAAGGTTCGGATACATTTGACGCACTCGTCGAAAATGTCCCTTCTTATGGTGATATCGCAAATAATCTCAGACAATTGAGCGATAAATTTGATAAGTTTATTGAAAGATTTTATTATACTTTCTATCTTCTTTACCTTCCGGGGATGTCCGGGCTGAAAGATCGCCTGATCCGTGATATCAATTTCCTGCTGGCAAGGGTAGTCGGGGAGATTGATCTGAACGAGATATTTGGGTTCCTGGATAAAATATTCGACATGTTCAGTGTGTTTCGACGGGACCACACATCCCCCATTCTCAACTGCATTGCCACCCTGGGCAAAAAAATCATTGATGTGGACGATTCGGAGGATCAATTCCGGGTCAATTATTTTGAAAAGAAACTGATTGATTTCGGTTTTGAGTTCCCGGGCATCGTTTTTGTGGATAAAGACTGGAAAACCCATGTTAATAAAAACCACCTGAAAAATATCAGGGTCTGGCTTGATATATTAAAATACGGGTCTTCAATTCTGGAGAAGCTTCTGTCGGCTTTAATCGCTAACTTGCGTCTGGGCGGGGTCTATATATCCGACACGGATCTTTTTCAGCGGGACATCACCAATATCCTGAATTCCAATATTTCACCATTTTACAAGAAGGTAAAACAGCTCTCCTTTATTTTTCCGGTATATTTTAACGAAATCGGCGCTGAGGGTGAAATTCGTCATGTGACCACGTCCATGGATGAATTATCTCACCGAAATGACCGTTTGATTCACTTCCTGAGAAAACAGGTCCACATTGAGGGGAACAACACCCTCATCGAGATGACCCGGAAAATATTCTATTTCTGGTACGATGCCGATCTGCAGGCGCTTAAAAGGGGATTCCCCACAGACGTGTATGATTCCATAGATTTGAAAGGCAGATGGTTTGAGCCGATTCATACCCTGCTGAAGACGCTTTGTCATAAACAGGACTGTGACCCTGAAAAATTTCTGAGTATGGAGCAGGCGGAACTGGAGGCGCTGCTGGCATCGGTTCCCGAAGCCAATGAGATTGACCGAAAAAGATTTTTGGATATCTGCCACCTTTATGCCCTGTTGCGGGAGAAATATTCTTTCGATACCGTCAACATCATTTCCATTCTGGAGCGATACAGTTTCCTCAAAAACGGCGATATATCGGATTTTAAGACCTGCATGAAAGAAAAAGATCATTCAGGGGCTCTGAAGAAGGTTTTTCAGCTCATGGAAAGCCTCAAACAGATCATTTTGGACCCTGAACCCAGTGAAGCGTGGGAAAATATCTATTATAAGCGCCACGTGGCGTTTGGTATTCCTTCCATGTATGGTGTTTACCGCGAAAGAAAGTTTGAGGCCATGGGACTCATTTTCAGGCTTGAAAGAGTTGCCGCCAATCTGATGGACAGAATCATTGCGGATATCAATTTGGATTACATCTCAGCCACCACACTGGATCGCATTTACAAGGTGCTTGAATTCTTCAAAGAGGGCATGGCGCTGGACGGCATCAGCAACGAGGGATTTGACAGCAACCTTCAAATGCTCCGATACTCCCTTACCTCTTCCACCTTCAGCCTGGGGCAGTACACCAACATTTTTGAATTTATGGCTGAACGGATTCGTGAAATTATCAGTGAATATTTCATACGATCGTACGAATACCCGCTTAATGTAATTGTGCCGCAGCTTTTCATGAAGGATCCGGATCTTTCAGACGAAGAAAAAAACAGAATTCTTCTGCAGAAAACCGAAGAGTTCAACCGGGAGATGATATCCAACTGTTTTCTCCTGCAGAAATTCGATGGGTTTATTGCCGGTATCCTGAAAACGCTTCACAACATGGTGGGCAATTTTAGCCCGGACATTATCAACAGCATCATGCGGTACAACCCCGACCTGATTGTTACCCCCTTCAATGAAAAATCACCCATGATGGACAACAAGGTGTTCGTGGGTGAAAAGGGGTATTTTTTGAAAAAACTCTATGGCGCCGGTATTCCCGTTCCTCCGGCCTTTGTTTTGACCACCGAGGTGTTTCGTGAACGACCCGCCATCTACAAGCATCCGAAGCTGAAAACCGAGCTGGACAAAAAAATCGGGTCCCAAATCAAGGCATTGGAAAGACTGTGCGGCCGGGAATTCGGAAATCCCCAAAACCCGCTTCTGTTGTCCGTGAGGTCCGGAGCGGCCGTTTCCATGCCCGGTGCCATGGTGACGTTCCTCAATGTGGGCATGAACGACGAGATTGCCGCCCATCTGAGCCGGGAACCCGGTTTCGGGTGGGGCGCATGGGATTCCTACCGACGTCTGCTGCAGAACTGGGGAATGGCCCATGATATTCAGAGGGATGTCTTCGACAAGGTTATTTCGGATCACAAAAAGAAATACCGGATGAAATACAAAACAGGCCTGAGTGTGAAACAGATGAAAGAACTGGCGTTTGCCTACAAGGATCTGCTTGAGGTACACGACAAAGGGTTTGAACAGGACCCGTTACGCCAATTGGAAAAGACCATTTCCATTGTTTTTGATTCGTGGTCCTATGAGCAGGCGAAAGTGTATCGTGAATATCTCAGGGTATCGGAGGATTGGGGGACTTCGGTGATTGTTCAACAGATGGTCTTCGGCAATCGCAACGAAAGGTCGGGTTCGGGGGTGGCTTTCACCCATAACCCCACGCGCGGCAGGCCGGGAGTCCATCTTTTCGGGGATTTTAATTTGAGCAGCCAGGGGGAAGATATTGTTTCCGGGCTGGTGCATTCGTTGCCCGTGGGTAAGACCCAGCGAAAGCAGCTGAAACTGGGGGGCATATCTCTGCAGGAAGCTTTTCCCGACATTTACAAAAAAATACACGCCGTTGCCAGGGACTTGCTGGGTAATCTGGGTTTTACTCACCAGGAAATCGAATTCACCTTTGAGTCTGAAAAGCCTGAAGACCTCTACATCCTTCAGGTCCGCAACCAGAATATTCGGTGCGAAACCCATGTGAAAGTGTTTGAGCCCAGAAAAGAAGATATGACCCTTGTGGGCAGGGGTATCGGGATTGGAGGCGGTGCGCTGAGCGGCATTCTGGCATTCGGGGATGATGATCTGGCGTTGTTTGCTGAAAAATATCCGGATAAAAAAACCATTCTGGTGAGACCCGATACGGTCCCGGACGATATCGGCATGATTTTCAAATGCGACGGTCTCCTGACGTCCAGGGGAGGTGTCACGAGCCACGCGGCGGTTACGGCCACAAAAATCGGGAAAATCTGCATTGTCAATTGTGCGGATTTATTTGTAAATGAAAACGGGAAGGAATGTACCATTGGCGGTAACGATTTTAAAGTGGGCGATGACATTTCCATCGACGGCCATCGCGGAAACATCTATCGTGGTAGTTATCCCATCAAGACTACCGAAATTGCACTTGACACGCGGAATAAATATTCATCTGATGCATGTGAAGGAGGGGTCTAATGTTTGATAACCGGAATCTTTTGGGAATTAACGGTTTGGGTCGAATTGCAAAGTTAACCTTGTGGGAACATATCCGATTAAAACATTTTGACGGGTTTGTGGTGAATATCGGTCGGGAAGTGGGAACCGGGCTCGAGGCGGTGGCCCACACCATTGCCAGGGATTCCACCTATGGCAGTCTTCAACGCTTCCTGTATGGGTACTCGGAAAACACTTTCGACATCAAAATTGCCGATCAGGAAAAGGGGTTGCTTGAAATTGACGGGATGCCGGTCATCATTCTAAGGTCCGCCAGGAACCCCCGGGATATCAACTGGCGTCAACACGGGGTGCGCCTGGTGGTCGATTGTACGGGGGCCCACAAGGACCCGACCCTCCCTTCGGGGAGTGAGAAACCGAGTGTTCGGGGACATCTGGCTGCGGGTGCTGAGAAGGTGATTATCAGTGCCCCCACCAAAATTGCCGACAAAGCCGCGAAAACGCCTGACGACTTCGGTATGTTTATCTACGGCATCAACCACCTTGATTTTGATCCCGCCAGGCACCATGTGATTTCCGCCGCAAGCTGCACAACAACCGGCCTGAGCCACATGATTAAACCACTGCTGGAAAACAGCGAAACCAACAAGATCCTGACGGCCTCCATGTCGACCATCCACGCGGCTACGAGCACCCAGAGCATCCTGGATTCTTCTCCCAAAAAGGGCGCCGGAGATTTGAGAAAGAACCGTTCTATTTTTAATAATATCATCCTGACGTCCACGGGGGCGGCCAAGGCCCTGGAGCAGGTTCTGCCCGAGATCCGGAAATTCGGTTTTATGGCGGATTCCGTGCGTATTCCTACCAATACAGCGTCTTTGATTGTTTTGAATGTGACCTTTTCGTCGCCCATGGAAGAATCCGGCCTGCCGGTGGTGAACCGCGATTTTCTGAACAAAATTTACAAAGAGGCCGCGGGTGGTTCTCAGAAAGGATTGCTTGTTTTCAGCGAAAAACAGAACGTTTCGGCCGATATCATCGGTTTCCAGGCGTCTGTGGTCCTGGAAGGCCACGACACGCATACGCGTACCGGGTTTCTGGACATCCCATCGGAAATGCTGACCCAGTGCGGGTTGAAGGAGGCTTATGATGTGAGACTTCCGGTGACCCATGCCAAGATTTTCGGATGGTACGACAACGAATACGGTAGCTATGTTTACAGTCTGGGCAAACTGACGGTCTATATTGACAAAAATATGTGAAAATTCCAGAGGGGAAAATACTGCATGCCTGAATCAAACCCCATCAAAAACCGCATCAAGAGCCTGGAACAACATTTAGAGGAAGAAAACCCCGTACTGGTGGATGTGGTCGGGAGTTTCAGAGAGCTTGATCTGGTGAGCCGGCAAATGGGTTTTTTTTCGAAAGAACAATCCCATGCCTTCAGTGTACCCTGGTGGCCCCTCATATCGGTACTGGGTGTTTATTCCTCGGGAAAATCCACTTTTATCAACCGTTATCTGGATTACAAGCTGCAGGATACGGGTAACCAGGCGGTGGATAACAAATTCACGGTGATTTGTTTCAGCGATGAAGAGAGGGTTCGGCAGCTTCCCGGTCTGGCCCTGGATGCGGACCCGCGGTTTCCCCTGTACAGAATCACCGAAGCCATTGACGAGGCAACTCCCGGAGAGGGCCGGCGGGTAGATGCCTATCTTCAGCTGAAGACATGCCCCAGTGAAAAACTCCGGGGTAACATCATCATCGATTCTCCCGGATTTGATGCTGACGCCCAGCGGACGGCGACCCTCAGGATCACCAACCACATTATCGATCTGTCGGATCTCGTGCTGGTTTTTTTTGATGCCCGCCATCCGGAATCCGGCTCCATGAGCGATACCCTTGAAACCCTGGTAAAGGGGACCATTCACAGAAATGATTCCAACAAATTTCTCTATATCCTCAACCAGATCGATATGACGGCCCGGGAAGACAACCCCGAGCAGGTGTTTGCCGCCTGGCAGAGGGCCCTGGCGCAGAAAGGGATGACGGCGGGGCGGTGCTACACCATCTATGATACGGAAGTCGGGATGCCCATTGAAGACGAGGGATTGCGGGAGCGCTTTCTGCGTAAACGGGATGAGGATGTTGCCAGAATTCAGGAGCGCATCGAGGAAGTTCGCGTGGCGAGAGCATACCGCATCGTGGGCATGCTGGGTCAGCGGGCCAGTGAGCTGGAGAAGGAAGCCTTGCCCCGTATCCAGGCATTCCTGGAGAACTGGCGCCGCCGCGTGTGCTGGCTGAACGGCATTTTCTTCGGGTTGTCGCTGGCTTGTTTTCTAGGTGTTACCCTTTGGGCGGGCTACTGGAAGGGGTTTTCCCTGCAACTCCCCTACATGGACAGGTTAATGGCCAACCCTTGGGGAAAATGGACTCTGGCGGCGCTTTTGGCGGCTTTGGTTGTTTCTATCCATTTGCGTATTCGAAGGTTTGCCGGAGGGCAGGCGATGCGAAAGATACTGGGGAAAATGGATGGAAAGGAGGGACGCGAAAACTATATTCGCGCCTTTACAAAGAATACCTGCTGGTGGCGTAGTATTTTCAGGCGGAAGCCTGCCGGCTGGGGTCGCCGAAATATGGCCCGTTTGGCGAAAGTGATCGCTGATGCCAATGGTTACGTGCAGAAGCTCAATGATGTCTATGCCAACCCTGCCGGGAAAACGCCCGAAGGAGCCGCTCCCACGGAAGGTTCATGTTCAATCAGGCAAGACAGGGGTACGGATTTGCCACTGAATGGGGGTATGCAGAATTCACAGGCGAGAATGCCGGGGCAGGATGTTTAACGGCAGATGACTTTTCTTCTTTCTTTAAATCAGCAATCAGCTTTTCCAATTGTTGATCATTTTCCCGTATACTCACCAGAATCTCTTGTACATCCAGTATCTTTTCCATTAAATCCGCCTCGTTTTATAGGGTTACCATGCTATTTTATGCAAAAATTGTGCGAGAAATATGATGATGTCCAATTTTTTTTAAATATGTAAAGATATCAATTGTCTATGTTGTATTAAACGGCAGAAGATGTTTCAAAGGCAAAAATAATAGATTTTTCATGTAGGTAAATTTTGACACATGTGTTGTTTTAGTGCATCATCTCCCAATAATTACCCTTTACGGTTTAAAGCATAATTGAATATAATATGACAATGCAAACCAACAGCGAAACCATCTACTTGCTGGATGGGAGTTCATACATTCACCGAGCATATCACGCCATCAGGAACCTGCAAAACGCAAGCGGTTTTCCCACCAATGCGATTTTCGGGTTCACAAAGATGATCCTCAAGCTTCTTTCGGATAAAAAGCCTAAGTTCTTGGCCATTGTTTTTGATGCGAAAGGTCCGACTTTCAGGCATGAAATCTATGACGAATACAAAGCCAATCGCCCTCCCATGCCCGATGACATGGTGGTGCAGCTGCCTTTTATCAGGGAAGTGGTGAAAAATCTCGGAATCGCCATGCTGCAAGAGTCGGGTTATGAGGCGGATGACATCATCGGAACCCTGGCGCGAGTGGGCGAGTCAGAGGGTTTTAATGTGGTGGTGATATCCGGTGACAAGGATTTCAGGCAATTGATTGGTCCCCGGATCTCCATGTGGGACACCATGAAGGACAAAATTACCGACTATGATTCCCTGAAAGCAACTTATGGGTTTGAGCCGGAGAAATTTATCGATGTCATGGGCCTTTCGGGCGACACTGCGGACAACATCCCCGGCGTTCGCGGTGTGGGGGAAAAGACAGCGGTATCGCTGGTGAAGGAATTCGGATCCCTCCAAGGGGTTTTTGAAAACCTGGGTGAGATTACGAAAAAGAAGTTGAAAGAAACCTTAGGCGTTTCTCGGGATGTGGCGCTCTTGAGCCGGAAACTGGTGACCCTGGATCGTTTCGTTCCCATCCCTACGGATCTCAATGAACTCAAGGTGGGGGAACCGTCCCGGGAAGCACTGGCCGATATTTTCAGAGACCTTGAATTCAGGGATTTGTGGGACCGGTTTGCACCACGGGGGGAAGCGGTCCCGACGGAATATGAACTTTGCCTGAACATGAGGGATGTGAAAACCCTTGCCGACAGGATCAGGGCAGCGGGGCTGCTAGCCATTGATACGGAAACCACCGGGAAAGACCCCATGCAGGCTGAACTGGTGGGGGTCTCTTTTTGTTTGACGGAAGGCAAAGCGTTTTACCTTCCACTGAGACATCATTATCTAGGGGTTCCCGAACAGGTTTTGTGGCGTGATGCGCGGGATGTTTTAAAAGAAGTTCTGGAAGATGATGCCATTTTGAAGGTGGGACAGAACATCAAATATGATGCCTGCGTGTTGAAACGGCATGGGGTAACGCTGGGTGGTATTTCATTTGACACCATGATTGCCTCCTATGTGATTAACCCCGGTTTGAGGCAACACAATCTGGATGCCCTCTCGCAGCGCTATTTGAACCATAAGATGATCGCTTTCCAGGATGTGGTGGGGAAGGGAAAGAACGTGCGCGGTTTTGCGGAGGTTTCGGTTGAGAAAGCCTGCGAATATTCCTGTGAAGATGCGGACATAACCCTTCGATTAAAAAAGATTCTGGCTGAAAAAATCAGTGGAGAGAAAAACGAGGCGCTTTTTAATGATCTGGAAATGAAGCTTCTGCCCGTTCTCCTGGACATGGAGATGACGGGCATCAAAATTGATACGGCGCTTTTTGAGGCAATGTCAGCCGATTTTGCGGTGGAGATGAAAGAGGTGGAACAAGCCATCCTGGCCGAGGCCGGCATGGAATTCAACCTTAACTCACCGCAACAGCTGGGAAAGGTGTTGTTTGAAGTCCTGAAACTTCCTGGAGGAAAAAAGACCGCCAAAACCAAACGGTATTCCACGGATGTCAAGGTCCTTCAAAAACTCTCCGAATCCCATGAAATCGCTAGGGCTTTGCTCCGTTTCAGGTCCCTGACCAAACTGAAATCCACCTATCTGGATGCCCTGGTTAAAATGGTGAATCCTGAAACCGGGAGGGTGCATACATCCTTTAACCAGACCGTTGCCGCCACGGGTCGGTTGAGCAGCAGCAATCCCAACCTGCAGAATATTCCCATCCGGGGCGAAGCGGGAAGAAAGATTCGAAGGGGGTTTGTGGCCGATGTGGGGAAGATTCTGGTGGCGGCGGACTATAGCCAGATTGAATTGCGGGTGTTTGCCCATTATTCCCAAGACCCTGCATTCATGGCGGCGTTTGAAGAGGACCAGGATATCCACACCCGAACCGCCCGTGAGGTTTTGGGGGATGAAACGGGTGAGGTTTCACCGGAAATGCGGCGCATTGCCAAAGCCATCAATTTCGGTATTATCTATGGCATGGGTCCTCAAAAACTCAGTGAGCAGTTGGGCATATCCAAACAGGTGGCTAAAGATTACATTGATGCCTACTACCATCGATACCGGGGCGTGAAACGGTTTAAGGAAAAGGCCATTGAAGCTGCCGAGAAAAATGGTTATGTTACCACTCTTTTTAATCGCCGGCGCTATCTGCCGGATATTTCTCACAACAACAACAGGATCCGTTCGGAAGCGGAGCGGATGGCGGTCAACACCCCCATTCAGGGAACGGCGGCGGATTTAATCAAAAAGGCCATGATACGGATTCACAACCGCCTGGCACAAGAGCATTTCCGGTCGAAGATGATTTTGCAGGTGCACGATGAACTGGTCCTGGAGGCGCCCGAAGATGAGGTAAGCCGTCTTATTCCAGTGATCAGAGAGGAGATGGAAGGGGTCTACCCGTTGCGGGTGCCCTTGAAAGTGGACATTAACCAGGGTCTCAATTGGGATGAGGCGCATTAAACGATCTAACAAAGGGATTTAAACATGTCGTATATTTTCGGACCGGTTCCTTCCAGGCGGCTGGGTTTGTCATTGGGGGTGGATTTGATCCCTCACAAGACCTGTACATTTGACTGCCTCTACTGCGAGGTGGGCAGAACCACAAACAAGACCATCACCAGCAGCCTTTTTGCACCGGTGGATGAGATACTCCGTCAGCTTGAAAAAAGGCTTGCGGAATGCTCTCCCGACGTGATCACCCTGGCAGGTTCAGGTGAACCGACACTTCATTCCGAAATCCACCATATCATTTCAGGCATCAGGGAATTGACCGAGACCCGGGTCGTAATCCTTACCAACGGATCTCTTTTCTGGGATGAAGCGATAAGGGAACGTGTTCTGGGGGCGGATTTGATCATGCCCACCCTGTCCAGTGCCGTTTCAAGCACATTTCAAACGATCCATCGTCCCCATGCTGATTTGACGCTGGATCGCGTCGTGGACGGCTTGAAACAGTTGAGAGCGGAATTTGATGGACTTATTTACCTGGAAGTCATCCTCCTGGCGGGGATGAACGATACTGAAAAAGAGATAAAGTCCTTGAAGCCGTTGATACGGCAGATTCAACCGGAAAAGATTCAACTGAACACCGTGGTACGACCGCCGGCGGATGTGTGCGCCAAAGCCCTTGACAGTCAGAGACTGGAAGAGATAAAGCTTTTTCTGGGGGAGGGCGCGGAAATTGTGGTGGATATTGAGGCGGCACAAGGCGCAATGGCGCGCGATACGAAAGGGAAGGGACTGCTCGAGATGGTCAGAAGGAGGCCCCTTCGGCCAAAGGATATCGCCAATTCCATGGGGTTATCCATTGATGAAGTGGAGAGCATGGTCAAAGGGCTGCTCATCAAGGGGTATCTTCGCCGTCAGGACCACTCGGGAGAGATTTTTTATATGGGCAACGAAATGGGTCCAATCTGAAAAAGAGGAAATGTGGACAAAGAGATATTCTTTGCGGGAATTGATGTCGGCTCCGTTAGTTTAAATGGTGTTGTGATCAACCGGGGCCGCGAGATCGTTTACGAGGCGCCCTACGAGCGGCACCTTGGCAAAGTGGATGAACGGGTTCTGGGGTTGATTGAGAGCTTTTATGATCGATTTGGTGAAAACCGCGTTCGATCGATTTCTTTTACCGGAAATCACGGCAAGAAGCTGAGCGAGCGGCTCGATACCCCATACGAATTTGAAACCATCACCCAGGTGCTTGGCGCCCTGTTTGTCAAACCTGACGTCAGAAGCATCATTAGCATGGGCGGCCAGGAGACAGCCCTTTTCCAAATCAATCATTCGTCCCTCATAAATGGCGCGAGAGCCAATCCGCAATCCGCAGTCCGCAATCCGCAATCGGACTGGGAGCTGGCCCACTTCAACACCAACGGCCCCTGCGCTTCCGGCACCGGTTCATTTATTGACCAGCAGGCCCAGCGTCTGGCCACCGCCATTTATTCCCGGGACGTCAACACCAGTCAGGACCAGCTCGACCGGATCCTGAAAGATTTCATTGCATTGGGGAAAAAGAGCGATAAGCCTGCAAACGTGGCCTGCCGTTGTACCGTTTTTACAAAATCGGATATGATCCATCTGCAGAACCGCGGTGAAAAACTCGAGGATATCATTTACGGTCTGCATGTGGGGAATGCGCGTAATTATATGAGCACCATTGTTTCCAATCGCTCACTGGAAGCGCCGGTCGTCTTTGTGGGAGGGCTGTCATTAAATGAACTACAGGTGAAGACTCTGGAAGAATATGTGCCGGATCTGCTGGTGCCCTCATACAATACCTCCATCGGGGCTTTGGGCGTGGCTTTAGCAACGCTTGCGGCAGAAAACGAAAAGGGCTCCAGTTATGGAAACAGCCGTATCGATTTGTCGCTGCTCAAACAATTGGCATCTGAGATGAAAGGTCAGGTGCCGGTGGCAAAAAGGCTGGTAATTCAGAAAACCGTTTTCCCTGAAACCA
>CAYPQJ010000061.1:18820-20280 GCA_964412835.1 uncultured Desulfobacteraceae bacterium
CAGGTGCCGGTGGCAAAAAGGCTGGTAATTCAGAAAACCGTTTTCCCTGAAACCAATGAAATTAAAAAGCGGACACTTAAAAAAAATCAGAAGGTTTTTTTGGGCATTGATATCGGCAGCACCACCACCAAATACGCACTGATCGATGAGGACCATGAGATTGTGGGAAAAAACTATGTTCCCACAAAAGGAAAACCCATTGAAGTGACCCAGGAACTTTTTAGAGGTTTGCTGAACAAAACAGGCGATAATATTGAGATCATCGGTACGGCCACAACGGGTTCCGGACGTAACGTGGTGGGTGATTTCCTGAATGTGGATCTGATTATTGATGAGATTACGGCTCATGCGCGAGGAGCGGTGGAGATAGACCCGGAAGTGGATACCCTTTTCGAGATTGGGGGGCAGGATTCCAAATATGTTTCCATTGCCAACACATACCCACTGGATTTCGATATGAACAAAGTCTGTGCAGCGGGGACCGGGAGTTTTCTCCATGAGCTGGCCAACAAATATGGCATCAGTATTGTAGAGGAGTTTCAAAATATCGCCCTGTCTTCGGACGCGCCTGTAAAGCTGGCTGAACGGTGCACGGTATTCATGGAATCGGATCTGGTGAGCTATCACCAGAAAGGTGTTGACACCAAGGACCTGATTGCAGGGCTTTGTTATGCCATTGTGTACAACTACCTGAACCGGGTGGTTGAAAATAGGAAAGTCGGGGAGCGGGTCATGTTTCTGGGCGGACCCTCCCTGAACAGGGGTGTGGTGGCCGCATTTGAAAACGTTTTGGGTCGGGCTCTCATTGTGCCCCTGCATCGTGAGGTGCTGGGGGCCTATGGGGCCGCCATCAGTGTTCACGAACGGATGCGTCTGATGAATCAAAGCGAAACCAGTTTCAGGGGACTCAGAAGCGCCATAGAGGACCGCATGGCGTACACTGAAAAAATCTGCCGGGCGGATCCGCTGTGCCACAACCAATGCAAACTGAAAATTTATGATTTTGACGGACGCAAGAGCATCTGGGGGGGAGAGTGCGGCCGGTATGAGTTGACCCGGAACCGGGGTACGAAGGAGACAAACTTTTTTGCATTGCGTCAGGAGATATGGGAAACTTATATGAGAGGGGTTTACGAGACCCTGACGGATAAACCACTCCTGCAGGTGGACGACCGGCCCACCGTGGGGATGCAGCGGGCCCTTTACGGTCATCAGGACGCTGTTTTGTGGGCGCATTTTTTCGACCACCTGGGATATCGGCTTGTCTTGACGCCGCCCACCAATGCCCGCCTTTCCAGAATGGGCATTGAGGCCATGACGGCGGAAACCTGCTACCCGGTGAAGGTTTCCCATGGTCATGTGAAAGAGCTGGTGGGAAAGACGGCGTTTCTTTTCCTTCCCAGTGTTGTGAATATGGGAAAAAGCGAGGACAAAGAAAAAGGCTTTTACTGTCCCATGGT
>CAYPQJ010000062.1:0-20150 GCA_964412835.1 uncultured Desulfobacteraceae bacterium
GGGGCAGGTTCAGCGCCTCGAAATTGTAATAATCCAACTCCACATTGGGACCTTTGACCACTCGAAACCCCATCCGTGAAAAAATGAGGCACACCTCTTTAATTATCGAGGTAATGGGATGCAGGTGCCCGTAAAGGGGTTCTCTACCCGGCAGGGTCACATCCACGGAAGCGATGTCCCCACTCCCGCCGGCTTCGAGGGATAATTTGACATCCTGGAAATAGCGGGAGAGCTTTACTTTGATCTGATTGGCCAGTTTACCCGCTTCCGGACGTTCTTCGCGACTAAGCTTTCCCAGACTTTTCATCAGGGATGTCAACGCGCCTTTCTTACCCAGGTATTTGATCCGGAACGGCTCAAGATCAGACGGATCCCTGATGGCGGCAATTTCATCATTGGCGCGTTTTTCCAGTTTCAGAAGCTGGTCTTTCACGGTGTTACCCACCAAACGTACCTTTACGAGGCCATTGCGGCCAACCGGGCAAACCCCGTTGGATCATTAACCGCCATATCTGCAAGCACCTTACGATCCAGAACAACGCCCGCCTTGCTGAGCGCCCCTATCAACCGGCTGTAGGAAAGCCCGTGGGCTCTGGCAGCCGCATTGATCCTGATAATCCACAGCTTTCGAAAATCACGTTTCCGAACTCTGCGATCGCGGTATTCATACACTCCGGCCCGGAGCACGGCACTTTCAGCCGTTCTGTACTGTTTACTGTGACCGCCCCGAAACCCTTTTGCGGCCTTTAATACTTTTTTTCGTCTTCTTCTGGCTTTAAAACCTCTTTTAACCCTTGACATGACAAAACCTCATTTATTGCAGTTATTTGTTCAAAATTTTGTAAAGGAAGCAGAAATCTAGCCGTATGGAATCATCCGCCTGACACCTTTCAGATTTGCCGAGTCCAACACAGTAGACTTTCGAAGATTCCGTTTCCTCTTTGTGCTTTTCTTGGTGAGAATATGGCTCGAAAAAGCTTTATTCCTCACAATTTTCCCTGAGCCGCTGGTTTTGAAGCGCTTGGCCGCCCCGCGGTTGGTCTTCATTTTAGGCATTATTTTCCTCCACTACACCATTCAACCCTTAAGGAAAGAACAGCCATCTTCCTAATCTGCGCCGGAGGCGAAAGATCGTAAAGACAAGGCATGCCTTGCGTCTACGGTGCTGAACCCAAAAGAGCTTATATTGTTTTCATTATTTTGGAACAATGACCATGGTCATCCGATTCCGAGCCTCCCTGGAAGGAGGCTGATCCACGGTTCCGATTTCCGATACTTCTTCAGCCACGCGTTTTAAAAGATCATCGCCGGCTTTCATAAACGCCATCTCCCGCCCACGGAAAAAGACGCTCACTTTCACCCGGTGTTTTTTATCCAGAAATTTCTTCACGTTCTGGACCTTGAACCCAAGATCATGATCTTCAGTGTGAGGACGAAGTTTAATTTCCTTCATCTGGCCGCCCCGGGTTTTCTTGCGCGCCTCCTGAACTTTCTTGCTGGCCTCGTACCGAAACTTGCCGTAATCCATCACCCGACAGACCGGCGGATCCGAATTGGGCGCCACTTCAACCAGATCCAATCCCACGTCCTTGGCCTCGTTCAGAGCGTCCTCAAGAGACAAAATTCCCAACTGCTCTCCTTCGGAGGAGATCAGTCTCACTTGCCTGGAGCGGATCTTTTCATTGATCCTTACTTCGTCTGTTTTTTTTCTTATTGCCATTCCCTCCTCTGTTTGCACTCCGTGGTAATCAGGTCAATAAACTCACTTACTCCCATCAAAGGGAGGTTTTGACCATTTCTTTTCCTTGGGGTTACACCATCATTATCGCATTCTTTATCCCCAATAATCAACATATAAGGAATCTTTTTTAACTGAGCTTCTCTCACTTTGAGACCCAACTTTTCATTTCTGAAATCGGACACAACCCGAATGCCCGCTGCCAGAAGCGCTTCGGCCACCTTTTCACCAAACGGAATATTTCGGTCTGTCACCGTAAGGATGGCAACCTGTACCGGGGCCAGCCAGGTGGGAAACGCGCCGGCATAATGTTCTATCAGAATACCGATAAATCGCTCGATAGCCCCGAGTATCACCCGGTGAATCATAACGGGCCGGTGTTTTTCCCCATCTTTTCCAACAAAGGTCAGATCAAATTTTTCAGGAAGTGTAAAGTCACATTGGATTGTTGCGCACTGCCATTTTCGACCGAGCGCATCTTCAAGCTTGACATCGATCTTGGGACCATAAAAAGCACCGTCGCCTTCATTAATCTCATAGTTCAGTTGAAGCTCATCCATGGCTTTGATAAGCGCCTCGGTGGCCAGTTCCCAGTCCTCATCGGAACCGATGGATTTTTCGGGGCGTGTACTGATCTCCAATTCATAATCGAACTGAAAAATCCCCATCACTTCTTTTACAAAATCAAGGACACCTTTGATCTCACCATTGAGCTGCTCAGGCGTACAGAGGATGTGAGCGTCATCCTGGGTAAATTCCCGGACCCGGAAAAGACCGTGCAAAACCCCTGATCGCTCGTGTCTGTGGACCGTTCCCAATTCAAAATACCGTTTGGGCAGGTCACGATAACTTCTGATTTTGGAGCCGAAAATCAGCATGTGGGAAAGGCAATTCATGGGTTTTATGCCATAAGACTGCCCATCAATTTCGGTGAAATACATGTTTTCGCGGTAGTTGTCAAAATGCCCGGATTTTTTCCACAAGTCCGTCTTCAGGATCTCCGGACCTCTCGCCAGTTCGTAGCCTCTTTTGAGATGCTCCGAAATCTCAAAATCCTCCAGAAGGTAACGCAACATGGCGCCGTTGGGGTGCCAGACAACCATTCCCGCACCCACTTCTTCATAGGTACTGAAAAGCTCCAGCTGGGTCCCGAGCTTCACATGGTTCCGTTTTCGGGCCTCCTCCAACATATGAAGATGCTTTTTCAGCTGCTTCCGGTCGGAGAAACCCACACCGTATATGCGGCTCAACATGGGCCGATGTTCATCGCCCCGCCAGTATGCACCGGCCACCTTGATCAAATGAAATGCCTTAATCATGCCGGTGGAAGGAATATGCGGCCCGAGACACAGATCCGTAAAGCTCCCCTGGGTGTAAAAAGACACCATTTCCGCCTCAAGGTCTTCGATGAGTTCAACCTTGTAATCCTCACCCTGCGCTTTGAAGAATGCCACTGCTTCCGAAATGGCCATCTCTTTTCTGGTAAAGGGAAGATCAGCTTCAATGATCTCATTCATCTTTTCTTCCACATGCGGAAGATCATCTTCCCTGAAAGGCCGTTCGTAATCAAAATCGTAGTAGAATCCATCTTTCACGGCGGGCCCGATGGTCACTTTCACGCCGGGAAAGAGTTCTCTAACAGCCATGGCCATCACATGTGAAGTGCTGTGTCGAAGGATTTCCAAACCCTCATCAGAATGGAGGTAAATGGGTTCCAATTCCGTGTTTGTACCCAACTCAGTCGAAAGATCCTGAAGGGTCCCGTTCACCTTCACCGCCACCACACGGTCCAGTCCCCCCACTTTCAGATGTTCCAGCGCCTCGGCAGCCGAAAGGGTTTCCGCCTCCATCTGGTGAACATCCTTGCCTTTTATACCGACAGAAAATACTTCCATGAGGACAACCATCAAAGAAAATAAGGCATCTGAAGTGAAACGATCACTTCCCAAGATGCCTCATACATGTCAACATCGACGTTTAAATGACCTTCACAAAACAACCTAAGAACGCTTCCCGAAAATCCAAGCCAAAAAATATCCAAGCCTTATAAACAATAACATGATGAAATGCAAGTTAAAAATGTCCCCATGTGAATTCCCGTTCGGATCTGGAAGGTGCATAAACCAGGACCGGAAGAAAATGGCTCCAGAAAAATCATTTTTCTTGTTCATAAAAAAGTTCTTTCAAAAAAGCCAGGCTGCCGCTATATTCTGGTTTCCTAAGATGAGAATAACGAGAGGGTAAAATGCTTCGATGCGCTTCACAGTTTGTGGCTACCGCAAAAAAGACAGTCTTTCTGAGTGTTTTCTTTTTCCTTGCGGGCCTTTTTGCGCTTCATGGACAACAGCCGACCGCCCGGATGGTGACGGACGAACTGGGCCGGAAAATGACCGTGCCGGACGATCTCAAACGGGTTGTTTCCCTGGCGCCAAGCATTACTGAAATCATTTTTGCCCTGGGCAAGGAGGATCTTTTAAAGGGCGTCTCGCGATTCAGTGATTTTCCGGCTGCGGCCGAAAAGCTGCCTAGCGTGGGCTCCTATGTTCACCTGGATCTTGAAAAAATCGTAGCCCTGAAACCGGATCTCTGTATCGGCATAAAGGACGGAAATCCCATAGCGGTGGTCAGGAAACTGGAACACTTAGGCATACCCGTATATGCGGTAGACCCCAGAGACCTGAACGCCGTCCTTGAAACCATCATCCAACTGGGCCATCTCCTGAACGCCAACCAAAAGGCGCAAACCATCGTTTCCGATATGCGCACCCGCATAGAGCGGGTGAAATCCCTGGTGGCCACATCACCTAACAAACCCCGTGTGTTTTTTCAAATCGGTGTCTCACCCATTGTTTCCGCGGGCACCCAGACCTATATTCACGAATTGATCGTCATGGCCGGGGGCAGAAATCTTGCGGAAGGCCCTGTGCCCTACCCAAGGTACAGCCGTGAACAGATCCTGGGCCTTTCCCCCGACGTAATGATTATCACCTCCATGGCCAGGGGCGCCAGTTTTGAGCGTGTCAAAAAACAATGGTCCCAATGGCCGTCCATGCCCGCTGTTCGGGACAACCGCATCCTGCTTCTGGATTCCAATCTCTGCGACCGTCCCACACCCAGGCTCATTGATGGCCTGGAACAGGTTGCTGAAGCGATTCACCCGGATCTCTACAGGAAAAAACCGTGAAGGCCCAAAGGCCGCGCGTTTTAAAACGCATATGGATCATATCCATCCTGCTCCTTTCTGTTCTCATCGTAACCATGGCTCTGGGCATCTCCGTGGGGTCTACGGGCAGCAACATCAAAGAGGCATTATTCTCTCTTCTGGGGCTGGAGAAAGCCGACGCCATGCTTGAAACCATTATCTGGCGCATCCGCCTGCCCCGGGTATTTCTGGCGACACTGGTGGGAGCCGCCCTTTCACTGGGGGGACTGGTTTTTCAGGCCCTGCTTCGGAATCCCCTTGCCGAGCCCTATATCCTGGGCATTTCAAGCGGGTCGGGCATCGGGGCCATTATCGGCATCCTGACGGGCATGTCCCCCTTTCCCGGTGTAAGCCTCGCCGCTTTTGCAGGAAGCATGGCCACCCTGTTGCTTCTCCTGTTTATGACGTCGGGCAAAACCATGCTGAAAAAAAACGTTCTTCTTCTATCGGGGGTCATGGTCAATGCGTTCTGCGCGGCGTTTATCATGTTTCTCATATCCATTACCCAGGACGACCGCCTTCACAACATCATCTTCTGGCTCATGGGGGATCTGTCCATGGCGGACCTTCCACAGGTCTGGCTGCTGGCTGCGGTGGTGGTGCCCTGTACCATTTTGATTTTCTGTCTTTCCAATACCATGAACCTTTTTCTCATGGGCAAAGAACTGGCTCAAACCATGGGGGTCAACACCAAGGTCGTCACCGCCATCCTTCTGATTGCGACCTCCATCATGGTCAGCGCCACGGTAGCTGCCTGCGGGCCCATCGGCTTTGTGGGGCTGGTGATTCCCCACCTGCTGAGGCTCATTATCGGCCCGGACCACCGGGTGCTGGTTCCCGCATGCATGCTGGGGGGAGGAGCCTACGTTGTGCTTTGTGATATTCTGGCCAGAACGCTGCCGGAACAGGGAGAAATGCCGGCGGGCGTCATCACCGCCATGATCGGCGCACCGCTGTTTATCATATTGCTGAAAAAATCAGGATCATGAAACCATCTATTCTTGCCACTTCCCTTCATGCCGCCTATGGGACCCTTTCGGTGCTTCAGGATGTGTCCTTTTCCGTACCCAAGGGGGAATTTTTCATTGTCATAGGCCCCAATGGTTCGGGAAAAACCACCCTGCTGAAGATCCTCTCCGCCATTACGCCCTTTCAGACGGGAAAACTCGAAATCGCGGGCATCCCAATGAAAAAATATTCTCGCAAGTCCCTGGCAAGGATCATGGCCCTGGTGCCTCAAACCGTTCCCGAAGATCTTCCCTTTACAGTCAGAGAATTGATCCTCATGGCCCGAAGCCCCCGCATGGGCCTGTTGGGACTGGAAGGTGATCACGACATTCGACTGGCTGAAGAAGCCATGGCCTTCACGGGGGTGGAACCGTTGGCCGACCGAAAAATGGATCAGTTGAGCGGTGGGGAGCGTCAAAGGGCATTCATTGCCAGAGCCATCTGCCAGGAACCGCAAATCATCCTCCTCGATGAACCGACGGCGGCCCTGGATCTGGCCCATCAGGTGCGGGTCATGGATTTGATGGAAAAGTTGAGAACGGAAAAGGGCCTCACCATCGTGATGGTATCCCACGACATCAACCTGGCCGCCATGTACGCAACCTGCCTTATGTTGCTGAAAAATGGGCGTATTATCAAGATGGGCCTCCCTTCGGAAGTGCTCACCTTTAAAACCCTGGAGGAAGCTTACGAATGTCCGCTCCTGGTGGATGAAAGCCCGTTGGGCAACTTTCAGCGGGTGACGCTGGTGCCTCGAAAATTCATTAATTCGGAATTACAGGCAATGGCTCAAAAGAATCGGGGCTGAACAAGGAGCCGGCCGGGTTTTAAAATCAACCCATCATCAAAAAACCGCCTATCGATAACGCGATTGATCCTTGGTTTCTTCTTGATAGGCCGCCGGCCCTATCTCCCGCAATCGCTCTTGCATCCGAATCCATCTCTTCTGAAGATGTTCATCGAAATTCGTATGATCACAGGGAAATTCATCGCACTCGAAACAGAAATCCACGCCCTTTTCCTTGTAACAGGCCTGAACCCCGCAATCCGGCCATTTGCAGGTATCCTTTCGGCAACCCTCGCAATCGGGCAATGAAAGATAAGTCAACAACCTCTTGAAAGCAGGGTAGTCTTCGAAGGGCGGCAGAAAAGCGGAGAAGCGTTCGGCATAGACGTCAAAATTTCCAAGCAGGTCCTTGAGCGCACGGCTGTTTTTCCCGATGTCTCCCTTTCTGAAGGCAAAGCACTTAGAACAGCTTAGTCCGCAGGGGGCCAAAAGGTTCAGAGCTTCCTTATCGTTCATTTCCATCTCTCCTGTTTCATGCGTTGGATGCGGACAACGCTTGCCGTCTTTTGGCGATTTCCATAAAGGTGTGAGCACCGGTTTCAGGCGGCACAAGCCGCTCATTTTCGGATTTTGGTTCTAAATGAATCGCTTCTTCCGGACAGACGTTCACGCACAGGCCGCAGCCGATGCATCGATCCGGGTTGATTTCCGCCATGTCCATTGCGCCTATGGCAATGGCATCCATGGGACAACGCTCCAGGCAGGTTTCACAAGCCTCGCACCGGTCCCGGTCCACCAAGGCGTGGAAACCGGGTTTAATCATCTCCACCGGGCGCGGGTGTTTTTTCAGTACCCCGAGGACAACGCAGCAATCGGAACAGCAGTTGCAGATATTGGCCGGCGTCTGAGTGTTAAAAGGCATGGTCACCAGTCCCGCATCCTCGCACCGGTCAAGAATTTCAAGGGCCTCATCCATGTCAACCCGCCGTCCGGTTCCCCGGTCCATGTAGTACCGGGCCTGACTTCCAAACATGAAGCATGTTTCCAAAGGCTTATCGCAACCTTCATCGATTGCGCCTTTTTGCACCCTGCAAATGCATTTTGCCACGGCGATCAGGTCCTGATTTCTTATGATCTCCCTCGAATTATCATAAACGGCCATGGGGTATGATACATCAATGCTCCTGTTCACGGGAATGGGCCTGTGTATCAGGAACGGTTCCGTTTCCGCCAGGTTTTTATGGAAGACCTCCTGAAAGTAGACCTCGTAAAGGGCGGCCAGAGGTTCGTCCATGGTTTCGGACTGTTGTTCGAAAATCCCCGGAACAAAGGGTAAGGCGCCGAATTTAACCGTCCCGTTTTTTTCGCGGCGAAATACAAGGCCCTTTTTAAACATCCGTTCCAGGAGGTCCGTCACCGGCCCTACATCTCGGCCAAGGCGTGTTGCCAAGGCGTCGGGCATTTCCGGCTTAAGGCTCAAAAATCGGAACAATTCCGCCTCCTCCGGTGTGAACAGTTTCTTCAGAATTTCCAATTCCTTACCGGATTTAGAAACCGGAAAACCCACGGCGTATTCGTCCAATCGTTCTCTTAATCCTTGATAGATCCGCTCTTCCATAACATCCTCCATGCCTGCGTTCCGTTCAATCCATTGAGGCGCACCGCCTTTGCATTCACTCAAGTGGGCCTATATTAATCAGACCGATTGACCCCTTGGATTGTGACGGATTATTTTTCCACACGGTTATTTTAAACGAGTCTCTTCCGTTTGACCACATGGATCATACGTTCAGGTCGTCGGATCAGATTCTATGTTTGTCAGATTAAGCGGACAACTAAATAGATTTAAGCTCTTTTATTGAACCGCATTTTACCAGCTCAAAAGAATGGAAATCAATTTCTCGACCATATTTCATAAATCCCCATATGGGCTTATATCCTTTAAAAAACCTCAGTGCGCTCAATGGTTTTTTAAAAGCATTCATTTCTTTTTCAGTCGCTTCTCTTTTTTCACCAACCCTGCCCATAAGTCGAATGCCGGGCGGGTGGTCAAACCTGCCCAAAACAAGGGTCTTAAACCAGAACAATCGGTTATTCTTAACGATTAAAACACAAACTTTCTGATCGCGATCGAGATTTCCCGATGTATTGTGCGAAAATTCATCGAAATAAAAACCTCTCATTTTATCATTCAAAATCAAGGAGGTGTAAGGCGCCGCACGAGGCGATCCATCTTCATCGACTGTGGCAAAAGCACAGTATGGTAGGGCCGGGGAGGCTGTTGCATGTGTCCCGTCGCCAAATAATTTTCTAATTTTATTCCAGCGCTGTTGGCTTATTTCCATTTATTCACCTCAATATTATGGGGTTATGGCTTCAAACCGAATGATATGCAAGCCCGAACGTTTGTATAGCGCGGGGACAAGGAAGTTCAGTGCAGCGGTCTGCCATGAATTATTTTGCTGAGCTGTCCGGCCAAATCCGCCTTGTTCCCATCGCATAAGAAAAACCAATGACCAAACACACCAATGAACTCCAAATATGAAGACTGCTGATAAACTCCGGTTTCACAATCCAAACCGGGAACAGCGCCAATCCTCTTATGAGGTATATGGCGGATATGATAAGAAGGGCTGGTTTCATGAACGGCAGTTTCTTGATCAATCCGGCCCCGGAAAATGCATAAATCGCCCAGATGAACAATACGGTGAATATGCCCAATGTGGAGACCGTCGGAATCAGAGAACCTTGTCCGGCCAATGTTGCCATTCTTTCGCCGGCGCCGAAAAAACGATACCATTCAGGACCGCCGATTATGATGGCGATATGGAGAAACGCAGCCAAAATGCTCATTACGCCGCCAAATAATAGAGGTTTGTTCATTTTTCATCGCCTTCCCACAGCCCCCTCGCCATGGGCCCCAGGCGCAGGGGTTCAGCCGCCTCGAACGCAATGTCGCGCACATGACGCATATCCTTCCAAAGCAGTTCATAACCCTTTAATCTCCGAAAAGGCCTGACCCGTTTTTGCCATTTCGTCACTTCCTCTTGGGTCGCCGTTCTCCTGCCGCCGGCCCGGCCCATGAGCCTCAACCCGGGATGGGCGTCAAAGCGTCCTCGGTACAGGGACTTAAGCCAGAACCAAAACCCGCCGCAAACGGCCAGAACACATATGCGTGGGTCCCGGTCTAGATTTTCCCGCATATTCTTGGGAAACTCTTCGAAATAAAAGGCTTTTCCCGCTTCGCCGAGGATAAGGGAACCGATGGGCGAAATGCGGGGGCTCCCGTCCGGGTTTACCGTGGCCACGGCGCAGAAACGGTTGCTTCTGTTGGCCTGATTGACGGTTTTACGAATAATCTTCCAGTGTTGTTCCACATCCATTGTTCCCCTCCCTAAATGGTCCTGCAAGTAAACAAACGGCCCAATTTCATGAATATTCATGAGCGTTCCGGAAGCAGACCCGAGCCCCCATTCGTTCAAACAGACGCAGTAAACCGTAACGGGTCCTGTGAAGGAATATAAAGTTGGTGTTGAGGTCCGCATGTTTTCTCAGGTCAAAGGCCCGGGCCATCATTTTTTTCCCCGACGCAATGAAATCCGGATTGGCCCTGAAATCAAAATATTCCTCCTGGTACAACCTTCCGAGCCACTGGCCGATTTCATGGAACACCTCAAACATCTCATCTGCCGCCTCCGGCGTGATATCCGACCCGGCGATGCGAAGTGCCTTCAACAGACGCATATAGTCTTCTCGTCCTCCATGAAGGGCCGCCTGGGGCAGTTCGCCATAGAGCGCCACAAATTTCGGATCAAACCGTTTGACGCACCCGAAATCAACCAAACCGATCCTTGCATCGCCCTTTACAATGAAATTTCCCGGATTCGGGTCCGCATGAATGCGGTGCAGTCGGTAAAGGCCAAAGATGAAGAGATCCTGCAACGTCTGTGCGACAAGGTCCCGTTTTTCACGGTCGGGCCCCGTCTTCAACCACTCGTCAAGGGTCGGGCCGTCTACGCGTCCCGCCGTAAGAACCGTATCGGCGCTGTATTCGCCATAGGGAGCGGGCACAATGACCCGGTCCATGCGCAAACGCTCCTTAAAAAAGGTCAGGTTATCCAGCTCCCGACCATAATCGGTCTCTTCCAACAGCCGCGTTTCGATCTCCAAAATGGCCGGTACGATCATCCGGTACTCGGGTAAAGGGCGCAAGACCGTCTTGATCAGTTGAACGTCGTTTTTAATGCTCTCCCGGATGCCGGGGTACTGAATTTTCACGGCCAGTGCAGCCCCATCTCCCGTGGCGGCCCGATGGACCTGGCCCAGGCTCGCGGCGGCAAAGGCGGTGGACTCAAAAGCCGCAAAGATCAGCTCCGGCGGTTTCCCCAGCGCGTTTTGGATGGTCTTTCGCACCAACGCCCGATTGATGGGGGGGACCTTGTGGTAGGATTTTTGAAGTTCTTTGGTGATTTCAGGAGGGAAAATATCCATTTCCATGCTCAGGAGTTGGGCCATTTTAAGAGCCGTTCCCCTTAAAAGGCTCAGTCCCTCAAAGAGCAAGACCGCATTTTCCCGGTTCATGGCCTTTTTCTCCGACTGCCGCCTGGCCTCCGTCAGAAAGGGCTTCCGGGCCAGATATTTGAGTGCCTTCCGGCTCATCCTGGCCGCTGTTTTACTTCCGCTCAATCCCCTCTTCCATTTACCCTTAGGAATCTCTTCCGCCATCACGCCCCCCCATGAACTGCCGTTTCACCTTGTGCACGATTTCCACGCGGTCCTTGATCATATCCAACCGATCGATAATGTGATGTCTGAAGAGAAACGATGCCATATCAAGGGCCTTGTTGACAACGCCCGCCTTGATGAAAGTCACGGCAAGATCCAAGCTTTTGTCCAGGAGGATGGAGGTGTCCTGAAATTGGTTCGAACCGTCCCTCAACCAGTAAAAAATAAGGCCCACGTAGTAGTCCCAGAAGAAATGGTAGGTCAACTCCAGAAAAACCAGATCCGGGATTTCACCCACCTCGATGGCCGATTCGAAGAGGTCGGAAATAATGCGGAAGAACCTTTTTCGAATGGGTTTTAGATACTGATAATCGTGGGTCAAGGAAAAGGTGATGGCCCGAAAGCTCACGTCCACGAATTCGCGATCCTGCAAAAAGAGCTCAAATTGGGTTTCAAAGAAGGCTTGAAGCTGTTCCTGCAAGCTGAATTCATTGAAATCGGCGATGGATCTCAAACGCTCCACGCTCGCATCCAGTTGCTCTTCATAATAGGCGTACACGATCGCTTCTTTGGTGGAGAAATAATTATAGATGGTGGCGTCGGCAACCCCCGCATTCCGGGCGATCATCCGCATGGTCGCCCCTTTCATCCCCTTTTCCGTGATCGCGTCCACCGCCGAACGGATGATTTTTTTTCGGTTTTCCCGCTTTTGCTCTTCACTGATTTTCATCCGAGACCCCTTAATAAAGTTTTGCTATCGATTATACGGCTGCATTTCATGTTCAATATATTGCAGTTTCACATTAGCGTCAAGCATTTTTTCATACGGAGATGATTTTTTTTCTTTAATGATGGAAAAAGAGGGGGGAAACCTTTGCCCTTTCAGGCATGACCGGGGAAGCGTTGTTCAGGGGGATGGTTAAGGGCTGTCTGCCGGGTTAATGGACTGCGGGCAGCCACGATCAGATTGACGTTGGACAATGTCGTAATTGGCCCGAAACAGATGGCCGGCTGAGCTGTAACGGAAAATGTGGGCAGTGGCGCGCTACAAATCCTTGACCTGTTCACCGTCCTGCGGATGGACTTTTGCACAAAGGCTTTTGGCCACCAGCAAAACATGTAATGGCGTCCCGGGTTATGGCGTTGGGGAAACTTTCGTTGCTGATGCCTGGAAAATCATATTTCTTGAAATAGTCCAGATAATACCTGAGCCATTCTTTATGGGCGCCACGCAGGTTGTTTTGAACCTGTCTGTTTCTTAAAGGATCTTTAAAACGAGTTTGTAAACGGAGAGAAATTGCCGCCATATTGTAATCTCTTTTTCTGCATATCATTCAGATTATCATGCTATGCATTGAAAAATATATGGTTGCATTAGAATTCTCAGGAGTTTATAGTTAATTTTCTTGAAATATGGGCATGTCTTTAAATTCAAAAATCTATCCTTCATCTTTTAGATTTTTGAATTTTTTGGATGGATATTCATGTATTTATGGTCATTTACTAAAAGTAATTTTTCCATATCCAATCGTCAACTTTAAACCACTAATAAGTCGTTTCCTTGCTCTGAAGTAAAGAAAAAATTTCAGAGCTTGGAGGACTAAGAAGAAACGCCTTAAAAACCTATATTTTTTGTATAAGGTGTTTTTTTCCTATTTTGACAATAAATTCGAGTTCATTCTTCTGCGTATCATTCAAAAATAGATGATACGTAGTTCTACTCAATCACTTGTTATCTGGCTGAAATGAAAACTGATGTCTGAAAAATCACGAGATGAATTCTCTGAACGCATCAAACGTACCGTCGCGGAACGGGCTGCCTACATCTGTGCCAATCCGGGCTGTCGAAAACCAACGGTCGGTCCCCATTCCGAGCCCGACAAATCGCTGAAAACTGGCGAAGCGTGTCATATCTGTGCCGCCGCAGCTGGAGGGCCTCGCTTCGACGCCAACCAAATACCGGAACAACGTAGCGGCATTGAAAACGCCATTTGGCTTTGCACCGAATGCAGCACTCGAATCGACAAAGACGAATCGCCCTACCCAGTTGACACGCTGGCTGATTGGAAACGTAATCACGAGACGTGGATAAGAAACGGCGGTATTGTTCCGTCACTACCACAAGTATCTCTGACCACCCTCAAGGGTCGGACACTACCTGAAGTCCCATCACAAGTAACCGTTCAGGATTGCGACGAATTCCGCGAACACATACTCAAGATCACGAATTCTGCAGACGCCCAACTTCTGATGATCGACGCACGGGTTCAAGTGCCTGAACCGATCATAGAAAGCTTCGATCGCGACAAACCCCCCGGAATCAACGTGGAGTGGCAACCAATTCGGCCACGAATGGTTGCTACCATCAAGGGCGGCGGCACCGTCACACGTAATCGTCCGCCGCTGCCGATCAACGTTTATCGCCTGCAAATCGATCGACTGCCGCCAGCCCAAAGTATCGAGATCGGATTCACTACTTCAACCAAGATTCACGAAGAACACGACCTTTCGTTTGATCGAGGGCCGTTTGCCGGCACAGACGAACCACCGTACCTGCGAAACTACATCGACGGTAAGTTCCAGTTTGAATACCAAGGCGCGATGCTCAAGAAGCTATTCTTCGCGCCAATTAACTTTGACAAGGACGCACGGCAGTTTTCGATAATCGAAGTCCGCGAGGATTTTGGCCAATGGAAACCGTTGACTACAACCGTCTTTTCGTAGGCCAGATACGAATGGCAAAGCAACGCCAGATAACCTTTAGCGGAATTCCGGGGACACTTTACTTAATTATCGACATCAACCAGGCAATTTTTTTATTGAAAAATATCTATAACCAGGCATTTCATCGGGCTCGCTGAAGCTCGCCGGTGAATTTAACATTGGGCGCTATACAACGCAAGTGACCCACTATGAATGTGTACGATCCCAAGGCATGAGGAGTGGCTATGTATGTAGAGTTCAAAGTGCCAGATCTGAATGATTGTCCACGAGGCTTTCACGGATACTGGATGCAAATCATCTTTATCAAGACTCTTTCTGATAACTACCAAATTAGCTCTCTAATAACATCGTATGTTCGATTAATTGAAGCTGCCTTGGCCGAATATCTCATGGGAAGGGAGAACTTGCTTGCATTTTGGAACAGTCATGACTCCTTCAACCTTGGCGCGATGAACAGATCGGTTTCGCATTTCGAAAGTTGCCTTTCCGATATGCACCGGGCAATCAGGTGCTTTAGCCGCCTGCGAAACCATAGGAATCTGATGGATGAATTGCGGAACCTTTTTCGTGAAAACAGGCCGCGGTTTGCAGCAGACTTTGTCTCAGATCAGATCAGGAATTTTCGCAATAAGATACATCACTCTGAGGCACATTTGATGGACGGACGAATTCAACAAGGCCAATCCATAGCTTCGCGGCCAGATGGCCCCGAAGTGCCTCATCCAACTGAAGAGAAACAGACCATCAAGACCATTGATCGGTTGAAAATTGGAGATCTGGAGCTGATGTTTGTAGACTTGGCAAATTGGTTGAAGGAGATGGCGCGAATTGCCGAGAATATTTCAAACTTCAATCCCTCCGGTCCGGACTCGGAGGATTCCAGAGGTGAGGGCAGTAGAAAAGACGCCCAACCCATAAATTCAGCGGAAGCAAAAAGCCGCTCCGCTGATTAAATCGTTATAAGGCGGCGTCTCAGATGCCCAAACTAACATCTACGCATAAGCAATAGGAATACAATGAGGTTTTTTGAACTTGAACCCGCTGATCTCTCGGCTCTAAATGATGCTGATTTAAGAGAAATGGTAGCTCGATTGTGCGAAGCGGAATTAATTCAGCAGAGAATCCAGCCATCTTGTGTGTTATGGGGTGGAGCACAAGAGGCAGCAGACAGCGGCCTTGATGTACTTGTCAATGAATCCACCAAACTTAGTAGACCTGGTTTTGTTCCTCGTGAAAATACTGGTTTTCAAGTAAAGAAAAACAGCATGGGCAAAGCCGCATGCACAAAGGAGATGTTGGAAAAAGGCAGCGTAAAGCAAGTTATTGCCAATTTAGCTTCCAAAAAAGGAGCTTACATCATTGTCAACGGCAAAGACGATTGTTCAGCCAAAATGCTCTCGGAACGCCTCCTTGGCATGGGCAAGGCCGTTGAAGGTTTGACCAACAAGAATGATCTCCTACTCGATTTCTATGGAAGGGATAGACTGGCCACATGGTTGAGGCAGCACCCCGGAGTCGCGTTATGGGTGCGTTCGCGGTTAGGGAAGTCCCTGTCAGGCTGGACGCCATTTGGTCGATGGGCGGCAACGCCACTTGATCAAGATGATGAATTTTTGCTTGATGATCACCCCTGTGTAATAGATGCAAACTCACAGGAAAAAGAGCCTATGGCAATCGCTGCTGGCATCAGACTGACGCGCGAAAGGCTGCGGGGAGCTGGCAGCACAGTTCGAATAACCGGTTTATCAGGTGTTGGTAAGACACGTTTTGCTCAGGCACTTTTTGAAACCGATGTCGGCGAAGATGCATTGCCATCAGCAAATGTAGTCTATGCCGATCTTGGTGATGATATTTCCCCCACCGCTTCAGAACTTGTTTCATATCTAATTGCCAATGATTTTACAACTTACGTCGTTTTGGACAATTGCCCACCGGACGTTCACAGCAATTTGCGGAAGAAAGTTTCATTGAGCAGCGCAAGGTTGAGCCTTCTGACAATTGAATATGATATATCCGACGACCGACCAGAAGAGACAGAAGTCATTCATTTAGAGCCTTCGAGCGAGGAAACCGTTTCCAAGCTCGTCCAAAAAAGGTTTCTGGCTTTAGGGCGTGTTAATGCGGACAAAGTCGCGGAATTTGCTGGTGGCAATGCTCGAGTTGCAATCGCCTTGGCAAGCAGGGTTGATGCAGATGAAACTCTAACAAACTTCTCTGATGAAGATCTGTTCCAGCGACTATTTAGCCAAAGGAAGGGGATCACTGACAGCTTGCTAGAAAGCGCGGAAATTTTGTCTCTTGTGTATTCGTTCAACGTCTCCCAGTCAGAATACAATGACGAACTGGGCGTTCTGGCGACCATCGGCGGATTAGAGCGCCGCACTCTCATTCGAAGCCATGCGGAGCTTCTGCGGCGACAACTATCACAACAACGCGGGAATTGGCGGGCCGTGTTGCCACACGCCTTGGCCAACCGCTTAGCCAGAAGAGCACTCCAGAACATCACCCCTTACGAAATCAACAGCCAGCTTTTCAAGCGAGAGAACTTGCGATTGTTTAAGTCCTGCGCGCACAGGCTAGGATATTTACATGATTTTAGGCCTGCACGCCAATTGGCCAACACATGGGTGCAGTCAGGAGGTCCACTGCATGATATTGCGTCTTGTGATGAAGAGCTCTTAGCGGCTCTTAGCTATATCGCCCCAGTATTTCCCGACACTGTGTTGACATCAATAGAAACTGCATCTAATGATCCCATATTTGCTTCAAGGAGCAATAGGCATTTTTCCGTGTTTGTAAGGCTTCTGCGTCAACTCGCTTATGAGGATGAATGTTTTGATCGCGCCGCTGAAATAATCCTGAAATTTGCTGAGACGGAAAAGGCGGGTGAGAACAACAACAGTGTAGTTGCCCAACTAAGTTCCCTTTTTTCGTTGTACCTGTCAGGCACGCAAGCTATTCCAAAACGAAGACAGGCGTTTCTTAACCGTTTGCTTGGTTCTAGTAACCCGAAACATCAAGAGATCACAGGTGAGTTGTTTCAGTCAGCGTTTGAGGCACAGCATTGGTCTTCGGTCGGCACCTTTGGCTTCGGTGCGCGTAGAAGAGACTTTGGTTGGAGGCCCAAAACACACGAAGAGAAACTAGATTGGTACACAGGTTTCATTGAGCTTCTGAAGCCTAAATTGATGTCGAACAACGAAGTGTCCACAAAGTGGGCTAAAGGTCTGCTGGCGGATCACTTCCAGGGGTTGTGGTCCTTTGCTGGCTGCTTTGACATCCTGGAAGAAATCGTCCGTGAACACGCCAGCGGGGGAAGCTGGCCAGAAATGTGGATATCTATCAAACAAACGATCTATTTTGACGGGAAAAACACAGCCCCTGAACTTCGCGCCAGACTTGAAGTACTTGAGCGCTTGGCTGCTCCCTCAGACCCTTATTCAGAAATTGAGGCTTATGCCCTCACGAGCACTTGGGAACACACAGAAGTTGAGGGCGGAAACTACACAGAGAAGTCAAAAGACATCCGCGAGAAAATAATAAGATTGGGCGAGCTTGCTGCTTCAGTGCCTGAATATCTTGAAAAGTTGGCACCAAGGCTTTGGGCAAAGCACATTGATGCGCTTTGGTCATTCGGTGAGGGGCTTGCCAAAGGCAGTCCTGATCCAAGCGCAACATTTGATCTCCTCGTTGGCTTAATGCAGGCACAAAACCTGGAACAAGTTCAGCCTGTTTTGTTCAGTGGCTTCATCCATGCCGTTCACGCCGAAGATCCGAATATGGCTCGCCAGCTCCAAGAACGTGTGATAGGGATACCAGAGCTTAAGCCACACTCCGTGTACCTGTTGGGGGCCACACCAATTGTGGCTTGGGGCACAAAAAAGCTGCTTGAAATGGCACGTAATGGAGAACTCGATGCGTGGCGATTTGAGCAGATTAGCCATGGTCGGATACATGAGACGATCTTAGACACAGACTTGGCCAAGATTCTTTCAGCGCTCAATGAACTGGAGGGGGGTGTTTTCTCCACGATTGAGATACTTGGCATGCGCTTCTTTATCGACAAAGAAAGCGACTATGTGCCCAGCGAGGTTTTGCGATCCGTTGGACGAGAGGCAATTCACAAGCTGCTTTCGATGCACAGAGAAAATATTAACAGGCATCGACGGCACGGACTTGGTCGTGTGGCCTCTGTGTGTTTATCAGCCTCTGAACCGGAAAATGAGGTTCGCGAAATCGTCAGATTGCTTTGCGAGGGCGTTGAGAGCTTCCGACTCTATAGCTTCGAGTTAACAGAGATTATTGGAGTTCTAATCGCTAATTTCCCGGAGTTGATTCTGAACAGTGTTTTCACAGGCGACGAAAAAGAAGCGCTGCTTGTGCACAATCTCTTAAAGAGTCGGGTTTCACGTCAAGAGCCCTCGTTGAATCATGTTCCAGTGGATCGCTTGGTGAAATGGTGTAACGGAAATCAAGATCGGATAATGAAAGTCGCTGGCGCGGTTTCGTCCTACTCCTCCACCGACAAAAAAGTGAATCCTTTGGACAATCCGAAGCAGGTCAAACTTAGCGGTCATATCAAGGCGCTATTAGAAGCAGCAGAGAAACCGATCGACATTGTTGAAACGATATTTAGGGGGACTTGGCCCAGCGGAGGTTGGTCAGGATCACTCGCGGGCATTCTTGAAGCTCGATCAAGGGCCTTCGCGGAGCTCTTAGAGCACCCCTCACATGAGGTACGTGAGTTTGCCAGACTCAAGCTCACTCTTATTCAAAAATCGATCCGAAAAAATCGGGAGCAGGAGGGGAAAGAGAACTCTTGGCGTGAACGGCGGTTTGAATAATGCCGAGATTTTTGAAATATATCAATCAATTTAGCACGGCGTATAACCAAGCTAATTCAGCCGACACAAAAAGCCGCGCGGCTGATTAGCAGCGTTCGACACCCAAGAAAGGAATCCGCGAATGTCGAGGAAGGTATGGATGTACGATCCTCAGGCGGGCGGCGTCAAGATCCCACAGAAGGTGCAGCCCAGAATCCGCCTGCGCATTCTCGAACACGCAGCTCAGCACTATGCAGGGAAGTACAACCGGATCGACGTCAGGTTCCGGGCACAGTTCTGCTACATTGACGCCTACACGGAGCCGTACGTCCCCGAGGACCACAACGCCGACCTTCTCGGGGAATCCCGCGAAGAGCGTATCGAGCGGATGCGCAATACGCCGACGCACCTGTGCCGACTGCGGTACTTCGGCGACGAGGATCGATGGTCAATGGCGTTCTACACGTACAGCCACGAGACGTACGAGCCGTGCATCTTTGACAACGGTAGCTGGCATGGAAGGCCAGAAGAAGCTTTCGACACCTCCGCTGTCTACCTGAACGACTGAGACGGATGGTCGAACCTGCTCCTGCAGCTAACGCTGCACCGCCGGGCGCGCCTACGTCGCCCCCGTCGGCACAGCGCAGCTGAGGGCGGCGTTGTACAGGGAGAATGAGCGATGGTAGGTGCAGCTTATCTGCTCATTGACCTGATCGGATACGGGACGATTCCCGTGTTCTGCCTGATTGTCTTGCTCAAGGCTGTCTTGCCCGCGCCGCCATTCGGGATGAACGAGGAGTGTGCCTTCCTGCGATACCGACACGGCGGAAGGACTTATGTCGCGAAGGTTGTGGCTGACGGGTTTGTGGTCGTCTGGATGGTGCTGCTCGCGGTTGCCATCGCCGCACGGTGGAAGCTGTGGACACCGCTGGCGATGTTTGCTGGATACGCTCCCTTCTTCGCGCCTGGGATCTATCTTGTCATGCAACCCAGGCGCGACAGGACCATCAGATTCGTGGCGACTGCCATATTTGCAGCGTGGTGGTTGTTCCAGGCTGCGCCTTGCGTGAACTGAAGGAAGCGAGTACATGGGGATAGGGAGGAGCCTCGCAGCTCCCCCCTCCCACACCACCGTACATACGG
>CAYPQJ010000063.1:0-11768 GCA_964412835.1 uncultured Desulfobacteraceae bacterium
CTGCCCCGCATACTTGGGGGCTGTACCGTGGGTGGCCTCGAACAGGGCGCAGCAGTCCCCGATATTGGCGCCGGGGGCCATGCCTAAGCCCCCCACCTGGGCCGCAGCCGCATCGGAAAGATAATCGCCGTTTAAATTGGGGGTGGCAATCACGTCATACTCTTCCGGTCGCAGAAGAAGCTGCTGGAACATGGCATCGGCGATGCGGTCCTTGATCACAATCCGATCCTCGGGCTGCCTGGCCTGATATTTCTCATACAGATCCGTTTCCGTCAGCGTAACATCCCCATATGTCTCACGAGCGACATCGTACCCCCAATCCCTGAAAGCCCCTTCCGTGTATTTCATGATGTTTCCCTTGTGGACCAGGGTCACGCTCTTCCGCTGATGGTCCAGGGCATATTGAATGGCCATGGAAACCAGGCGATCGGTGTTTGCTTTGCTCATGGGTTTGATGCCCACGGCACTCTCCAGGGAAACCGTCGTTCCACCCGCCGCCTTCGACCTGGCATTTATAGAAGCCAACAGCTCACGGGCATCAGTGGATCCGGCAGGCCACTCCAACCCCGCGTAGACGTCTTCCGTATTCTCCCTGAAAATCACCACATCCACCCGCTCGGGATGGATCACCGGCGCGGGAACACCTTCCAGGTAGCAGACCGGACGTACACAGGCATACAGATCGAGGGCCTGACGAAGGGCAACATTGAGGGAACGGAAACCGCCCCCGACCGGGGTGGTGAGGGGGCCTTTGATGGCCACACCGTAACGGGATATGGCCGAAAGCGTCTCCTTGGGAAGAGGGTTTTTCACCCCATAGCGCTCCTGCGCTTTTTCCCCGGCCAGGATTTCCCGCCAGGACAGGCGCCGCTGACCCCCGTAAGCCTTCTGTACCGCTGCATCCAGGACCGATTTGCAGGCAGCCCGGATGTCTGGGCCGATGCCATCCCCTTCGATAAAAGGAATGATGGGAAAATCGGGTACTACGGGCCGCTGCTGATCATCCCACCGAATGATATTTGCGGAATCATCGGCATCAGAATATTTTGGGTTTTTCATTTTTTTTCTCCATTGTCAAAGTGACGCGTGCCATCTTAGTAAATGAGGGCATCCTAACAATTGCAGACGGTTTTTGCCAAGGGGAAATGACACCATTTACAAACGACCCACGACCCTCAAAATCCTTCAGCAGCGTTGACAGTTACGCCATGGCATTGTAAACAGATTAATCAGCCATATGGCCTTCAAAGAGGAGACAAGCGATCATGCAACATCCGTTTGACCGGGAAAGCGCCAGAAGCATATTATCCGGGAAACGCCGTGAACTGGGACGGGGACTTTCTTACACGGAAAAGATCCTCTTTCTTCATGAGGTACACCGTAAGACGTCCAAAAAGCTACAGCCGGGAATCGATCAGATCTTCCTCCATCCCGATCGTGTGGCCATGCAGGACGCAACGGCCCAGATGGCCATGCTTCAGTTCATGCAGACCGGACAGAAAAATACCCATGTTTCCGCCACCATCCACTGTGACCACCTGATCCGTGCAAGCCGGGGTGCCGATGCGGACCTGCAGGAGGCCCTCGGCGCCAACAAAGAAGTGTACGATTTTCTCTCTTCAGCAGCAATGAAATACGGTATCGGTTTCTGGGGACCCGGTTCGGGCATCATCCACCAGGTGCTCCTGGAAAATTACGCCTTTCCGGGGGGGCTTATGATCGGAACCGATTCGCACACCCCCAACGCGGGAGGGCTTGGGATGATCGCCATCGGTGTTGGCGGGGCCGACGCAGCAGAGGTCATGGCCGGACTGCCCTGGGAAACCACCTTTCCCTCGCTTGTGGGGGTCAGACTGACAGGAAAACTCACCGGGTGGGCATCGGCCAAGGATATTATCCTGGAAATGCTGAATCGATTCAGCGTCAAGGGCGGGACCGGGAAAATCTTTGAATATTTTGGCGATGGCGCCGAGGGGCTGTCGGCCACCCAGAAGGCGACCATCACCAATATGGGTGCCGAGTTGGGGGCCACGAGTTCTGTGTTTGTCTATGATGAAAGCATGGCCGGCTACCTCAACAATACGGGTCGCGAAACGGATGCGTCGGAAGCGGCCGGTCTATCGGATATCCTGTGCCGGGACGAGATCTGCACCACCGATCCGGAACGCGTCTACGACCAGTACCTGGAACTGGATCTCGGCACCATTAAACCGGCCCATGCCGGTCCCTTCAGCCCCGACCGGGTCACAAAGGTTGAAAATTTCAGGGAACTCGTAGCCTCTGAAAAATGGCCCGAAAAAGTTTCCGCCGTTCTCATGGGATCCTGCACCAACTCATCCTATTCAGACCTGTATGCCGCAGCCCAGGTTCTTACGCAGGGCGGGCACCATGGGTGCAGGGTCAAAACCCCTTTCATGTTGTCACCGGGTTCGGAGCAAATCTACGAAACCATCAAGCGGGACGGCATTCTTCAAAAACTGCTGGATGCGGGCGCCCTAATCCTTGCCGCATCCTGCGGACCCTGCATCGGGCAGTGGGACCGAAAGGATTCCCGGAAGGGCCTTAAAAACATCATGTTCACCACGTTCAATCGAAATTTCAAGGCGCGAAACGACGCGAATCCCGAAACCCTGGCCTTTTTGACCTCACCCACCATGGCCGCGTGCCTTGCCCTCTCAGGGGATGCCGGGTTCAACCCGGAGACCGACGTCCTGGTGGGGACAGGCGGAGAAACATTTCAACTGACACCTCCCGACCCGCCTCCGCTGCCTGAAAAGGGCCTGACGCTCTACAAATCCGCCTACATCGCCTCAGAGGCGGAAGATAAGACGTTCCCCATAAAGATTGATCCCCATTCACAAAGGCTTGAACTGCTCAAACCCTTTGTACCCTGGGACGGAAAGGATTTCAATAAACTGCCTGTTCTCGTGAAAACCAAAGGGAAGACCACCACGGATCACATCTCCCCGGGCGGGAAATGGCTCAAATACCGGGGGCACTTGAGCAACATCTCACAAAATATGCTGGCAGGCGCCTTAAATGCCTTTACCGGTGAAACCGGTCACGGCACGAACATCCTCACCGGCGAAAAAGGGATAAGGCTCTCGGAACTTGCCGGAATCTATCAAGACAAATGCGGCGGATTCGTTATTGTAGGCGATGAAAACTACGGTGAAGGATCCAGCCGGGAGCATGCGGCCATGAGCCCCCGGTTCCTGGGGGCAAAAGCCGTCATCACCCGCTCTTTTGCCAGAATCCATGAAGCCAACCTCAAAAAACAGGGGATTTTGCCGCTGACCTTTGCGAACCTTTTGGATTACGACGGAATCGGGGAGGATGACCGAATCAGCCTGGTTGACCTGAAAACCCTGAAGCCCCACAAACCGATTCGAGCCCTTATTAAACCGAAGGATGAACCCGACTTCGAAATTGCCCTGAATCATACCCTGACCGATGAACAGATAAAATGGTTTAAGGCGGGGTCGGCACTGAACACGGTGAGGAGGTTAACATGACGACATTTGATCTGGTCATTCAAAACGGTACCATTTTAACCATGGACCCTGAAAACAGGGTCATTGAGAAGGGTGTGCTGTGCGTATCGGGAGATACCATTTCCTATGTGGGGAAGCAACCTTCTCAAAAGCTAGATGCCTTAAAGACGATTGATGCCGAAGGCGGTCTCATCCTTCCGGGGCTCATCAACGGTCATACCCATGCGGCCATGAGCCTTTTCAAGGGCCTGGCGGACGACCTTCCGCTCATGGAATGGCTGAACCATTACATTTTCCCCGTGGAAAAAAACATGGACGCCAATTTTATCCACACCGGCACACTGCTGGCGTGCGCCGAGATGATCCTGTCGGGGACCACCTGCTTTTGCGACATGTACCTCTTTGAGGACCAGGTGGCACAAGCCGCCTTTCAATCGGGTCTCAGGTGCCTTGTGGGGGAAGTGCTTTATGATTTCCCCTCTCCCAATTACGGCGATCTGGAAAGCGGGTTTGCCTACACCGAGTGGCTCATTCGGAAATGGGAAGACAATCCCCTGGTATCCATTGCGGTTGAGCCCCACGCCCTGTTTACCTGCAGCCCCGAACTGCTCCGGAGGGCCAACCGGATGGCCCTGTCCCACAAAAGGCCCCTGATTATCCATTTCGCCGAAACCCTGGCGGAAGTGGAAGAAATTAAGAAGCGATATGGCAAGACGCCTTTAGAACACCTGGAGGACCTAGGGCTTGCAGGACCGCAACTGATCATGGATCACGCCGTCCATTTGGATGCATCGGAGATTGACAGAATAGCCGAGTACGGGATCAAAGTGATTCACAACCCGGAAAGCAACATGAAACTGGGCTCGGGCATTGCACCGGTGCCCCAAATGATCACCCAAGGGGTAACGGTGGGCATGGGAACCGACGGGAGCGCTTCCAACAACAACATGGACCTCTTTACGGAGATGGACATGGCGGCCAAACTCCACAAGGTCCAGACCATGGACCCCACGGTCATGGACGCCCTGACCGTGTTGAAAATGGCGACCATCGAAGGGGCTAAAGCCTTGGGGCTGTCCCATGAAATCGGTTCCCTTGAAACCGGTAAAAAGGCCGACGTCATTGTGATTGATACCCATAAACCCCACCTGACACCCATGTACAATCCTTTTTCCCACCTGGTCTATGCGGCCAGGGGGCAGGACGTGAGCCACACCATCATTAACGGCCGGCTGGTCATGGAAAACCGTCGATTGCTGACCCTTGATCTGGAAGAGGTCATGGCGCGGGCCATGGAAAAGGCTGTGGATGTCAGGAAATGGGTATCCAACCCGTGAGAAATCAAGAAAAAATCTACCCGGCCATCGGCAGCCGGCTTCTGGGGGTTCCCGAAGTGTGGACACTGGGGGTGAAACCCAATTTTCCAGACTACACCCCCGAGGAAAGGGAACTCATTAGAAAATCGAACCTCATTTTGTACCCCACGCGCAATTATGCCGAGTTCCTGACCACCATGGGGAAAAAAATCTTCCCGAGCCTTGAAACATACCTCTATGCAGACGAAAAGATTAAACAGACCACCCTCTTTTATATGCTGAATATCCCCCACCCCCTCACCCGGATCTATTATCGCCTCCACCACAAAGATATTCTGAACCATTTCCAGTATCCCTTTATCGGAAAAATACCCAGATCTTCGGCCCGGGGCAGGGGGGTCTATCTGATCGGCAACGGGGAGAAGCTGGACGCTTATCTGGAAGAGACCAAAATCGCCTACATTCAGGAATACATTCCTCACGAGCAGGACTTGCGGGTGGTCTTGATTAACCATCAACCGGTCATTGCTTACTGGCGGATCCGGCATAAGGATAATTTCAGGACCAATTTAAGCCAGGGGGGGCGTATCAGCTTTGACAACATTCCCCCATCGGGCATCCTTGCGGCACAGGATGCCGCCCGGAAATGCCGGTTCAATGATGTGGGGATCGATCTCATCCGGCACAAGGATCAATGGCTCATCATCGAGGCCAATATGAAATACGGGCGCAAGGGGTTGAAGATGAAGGGCCTTGACCTCAAAGAGGTCCTGCGGGAAAAACTGTTGGCAGGAGAACTCGGCTAGATGAAACGAATATTTCTATGGATGTTATGTCTCCTGATCCTGGTTCCCTTGGGTTTTCTGGGGGTTACCTATTACGAGATCACAAAGGAGACATCCGAACGGATCGACCGGGGCGCCATCGACCGGGTGATCAATTCTGAAAGCCCGGTCTACTATTCCGACGGCCAAACACCCATCGGTGTCTTTTTTGAAAAAACCCACAGCAAATACATCAATTACGACCATATCCCCAAAACATTCATCAAAGCCCTGGTTGCGGCCGAAGACAAGAATTTTTTTCATCATTGGGGGTTTGATCCCAAAGCCATTGCCAGGGCGTTTGTGGCCAACTTTAAATCGGGCCGGGTAGTTCAGGGCGGCAGCACCCTGACCCAGCAAACAGCCAAGAACGTCTTCAAACGGGAAAAAAGATCCTACCGGACCAAAATCCATGAAATGTTCCAGGCCTTCCTCCTGGAAAGAGAGTATACCAAAGAAGAGATCCTGGAAATTTACACCAACCAGTTCTTCGTAAACGGCTATGGCAAGGGGCTTAGGATTGCAGCCCAGTATTTTTTCGACAAAGACCCCCATGATCTTGATCTGGTTGAAGCGGCTTTTATCGTCGGTTCCGTCAAGGGACCCAATAAATACAATCCCTTTATCAAGAAGACCTACGCTGAAAAGGAGAAGGCAAAACGCCTGGCCAAGGCCCGAAAGGACTATGTGCTCGACAAAATGCTTTCCCAGAATTACATCAGTGCCCGCGAATGTGCAGCGGCAAAGGAAAAGCCCGTCCCTTTTAAGGAAGGACGGATCACCTATCGGTTGAATGTCATTCTGGATTACGTTCGAAACCAGCTGGGGTCCGACTACTTTCAGAAAGTCCTGCAGGAACAGGGTGTGGACAACATCGCCACATCCGGCATCAGCATCTATACGTCCGTGGACCGGGATATTCAAAATGCAGCGCTTTTGAGCTTAAGGCAACACCTGCCCCGTATGGATGTGGGACTGACCGGAATTGCACCTTCCAAAACCCTTTCCCGATGGAATGGGGCGCTTAAAGAGAGTGTCAAAAGCAATGACCGCGCCCTCCCCTTTCTGGCCCGCGTAACCGCCATAACCAAAAATACAAAAGACTCCGGCCTTCGCATCGCCTGGGAAGACGGGGAGGCATTTTTGGGTTACGAAAGCTTAAAGCCCATTGGGGATGCCTGGCGAAAAGGCAAAACAGGCCCATGGGCAACTTTCAAAAAAGAACACGTGCCGGCCCTTCTGGATACCATCGAAATGGGAGACCTGGTACCGGTTCAGATCGTCACCGTGGATAGCGACCCTCCAGGAGAAGAACAAGTGGAAAAACTGGTGCTCTCGGCCGTTCCGGAGCTGGAAGGGGGCGTGGTGACCCTTCACCAAGGCATGATAAAGGCCATGGTGGGCGGTTTTTCAAATATCCACTTCAACCGGGCGGTTGATGCGAAACGGCAATTGGGCTCCATATTCAAAACCATTGTCTATGCATCTGCACTTCAGCTGAAATGGAACAACCTGGATCCCCTCAAAAACACCCAAGACATCTACCGGTTTGAAGGGACCGCCTACGTGCCCAGACCCGATCATAAACCCAAAAGTGACACCGTCTCCATGGCCTGGGCCGGCGCCAAATCGGAAAACCTGGCGACGGTGTGGTTGCTCTATCACCTCACGGATCGGCTCAACATGAGTGAATTCCGGCAAGTGGTGAATCTTGTGGGGCTAGGCCGAAAACCGGACGAAGCCTACCAGGCTTACAAAATGCGCATCAGGGATCAGTTGGGCGTCATTGTTGATGAGAAGGCACTTATGGAAGCCGCTTTTGAAGCGGCAAAATCGCAGGCGGAAACGGATATTATATTTTCCGGTCATGAAAACATTTTGAACGATGTCAACCGCCTTCATTTTGATCTTTCAGGGACCGGTTCGGCCATAGGCGAAGATAACCGGGACATTCTGCGATACGATTTTCAAAGGCTTCTCGCCCTTAAGAACAATACCCATCCCGGCCAATGGGTTGACGGCCTGATGCCCCCCGACATCCTGGAATTGCTCGAAACCCATACCCGAAGCCAGTTCAGAAAACTCATGGGTCATGAGAAATACAGCCTCGAAGTCCTTTCCGGAATCAGAGATTTCAGAACCCTGGTAAACCTTTTCTTTGTCAACTACCTCTCCAAAAAAATTGGGATATCCACTCACCTGGACCCGGTGCTATCCTTTCCACTGGGGCCCAATGCCATCAGTATCATAGAAGCGGCACTGGCCTATGAAGCCCTTTTGACCGGAAAGACCTGCCTGCTCAGCACCGGCGGCGGACCGACAATGGTTCCCATCATCCAAAAAATCCTGGACAGGGAGGGCAAAACACTCTGGGAATATGTCCCTGAACCAAAAGTGGTACTGCCTGAAAGGGTAACGATTCTAACCTCTGAAATTCTCCGGAAAGTCATGGAACGGGGGACCGGCAGGAAAGCCCGGGATGTGGTTCGCGTCTTCGACATGCCGCTCCCCTCTTTCGGTAAAACCGGCACCGCCAACCGGTACACCAACTCCAGTTTTGTGGGCCTCATTCCCGGACCCGACAATACCACGGGCCAGCTTGCCATTGACAACGGCTATACCATCGCCGGTTATGTGGGCTTTGACGACAATCGGCCCATGAAAGGGGATCACATGGCCCTGTACGGGTCTTCCGGGGCGCTCCCCTTGTGGATGGACACGGCAAAGGCCATTGTGAAAACCCAAGACTTTAAACAGGCACTTCAACCCGCGGACCTGGCCTTTAACCCGTTGCTGCGTCCTGTAACCCCGAGGAAATTTAAGCTCCATCCCGTCCCTGTTTCCCCGGTAACCGGCCTTCCGCTGAAAAATGGCGAAAAGTCATCTTCTTCATCCACGCTCCCGGAAGTGTTGACACAGGCCAACGACGGGGGTAAAACCTGGGAACTTAAAAGAGAGTTTGGACCGCTTTAGAAGGGTAATGATAATGAAAAAAACACGCATTTTCCTGTTCATCCTATTGACTTTCGGTGCAGGATGCGCATCCATAACCCCGAAACCGCCGCCCCCCGTTCATACACCCACCGAAACGCAAGGCACCATACTCAACATCGACGTTTCTCATGTGGAGAATCGAATCCGGTATCTTGAAAACTTCCTGAAAAACAAGGACCTGCCTGATAGCGATAGAAATACTGCTTCAGCCCTGCTTAGTGCTTACCGCCTGCTCAAAAAGGCCGCTCCCGGTCCCGTAACCGCAAAAGAATGTGACAGCCTGGCCCAATCCCTCTTCAGGTCCATGTCGCTCATGGAAAACACATACTTTGAGAAAATCGGTAAAGTTCCCGGTGATGAAACTTCCTTTACCGATTTTATTCAGCTAAAAAATGACATCCTGGATCTCTATCTGGATGAAAATTACAAGGGGGTGATTCAGCGCACTCTGGCGTTACGAACAAGCTTTCCAGGCGGAATCACCCCCGAAATCGGCATCGTATTCGCCATCTCCCTGGCCGAAGACGGGATGCTGGATGAAGCTGTTGAGATCGGAATGGAGGTTGCCGGGAAAATTGAAGGAACCCGGGATGTGGTGCAACTTCGCGGGGACATCGCCCGATGGCAACTGGCCCTGGGGCAACCGGCGCAGGCAACCAAGACATTGGAAAAGATTTCCCACACCCGGGATAACAGGACCGCCATGATCAATGATCTCAGGAATCGGATCGAACAGACGCCCAGGGAACCGAATCAGCCGTTTCATTCCATGTTTCAACCCCCGGAGGGCACAGACGGTCAGGAAGTAACCCCCCACATGAGAGCACTTCAGGAAAAAGTCGATACCCTTGCCCGGGACCACGAATTCGCCGAAGCAAGGCAACTGCTGTTAAAAGAAAAGGCCCAAAGGGAAGAAGGGCCTGAAACAGAAGTCATCGACAGGGCGCTTAACAATGTCGAGGAAGCGGAGATCGCTTATGAAGAAAGTGTAAAGACCAAATCGGCCTACCTGAAAGAGACGTATGAAACCGCCAGAAGATTATATGAAAAAGAAGACTACAAAAGGACCATCAACACCCTGGAAACGCTGGAGAAAACCCAAGAATTGACGGCGGAAGCTACTGATCTCAAAGAACGGGCCGTTGAAAGCCTCATCAACCGAGACCGAAATCGGGCCGCGGAAATTTTCCTGGAAGCCAAGAAAACCAAAGATCCTAATAAGAAAAAAGAACTCCTTGAAACCTCTTACAAAATCCTCAAGAGCCTGGTTGAAGATTACCCCCAATCCCCTCTGAAACAAAAATTGATATCCCATATCAATATTGTACAAAAGGAGATTGAGAAGCTCCCCTGAATACAGCACCAGAAAACACAACAAGCTACGGATAACATCACCAATAGTCGCAATCGTGAGTCAGCGGATACGGTCCAAGAAATGTTTCAAAAGATTGTTCTGGATGTCGTAGAAGATGTTGTAGCAAATACGAAAATCGGTGAATCTAAAGAAGGCGATCTGGAGAACATTTATGTCTGTAAATTCAGCATGGGTCGGCAATTGACCTTGATGGCTTACAGAGTTGAGAATGATTCTCTTGTACTCTATCAGGTGGGCCCTCACGAAAATTTCTACAGGGACCTGAAGAAATATATCAAAGAGACAGGGAGGTAAAAATGCAGACAGCGAAAGAAGTGATCCAATCAATCTACCTTCTCCCAGAGGAAGAAAAGGAAAAACTGGCTCATTATATCATACAACACGGGATAATAGGAACTCAGCGTGATTCTCCTGAAATTCTAAATCTGAAGCAATGGCAGGACGAGATTGCAAACAAACCGTTTAATCTGAATCAGGCTTCAGAATATCTCGGCATCTCAGCGGTAACCCTTAGAAGATGGGTCAAAAGTGGCCGTGTAACCGCCTGCAAGGCAGGCCGGGCGTATACCTTTGATGTGCTGGGCCTCAAAAAATTTAAGAGACAGCACCTCACCTCTGAAGCCGGAGAATCATAGCCACCCCCCCCATTTTCCCCCTGTAGGTGCAACGGTTTGTTCCAGTTGTCAATAATTTATGGAGTCTCCTGAATACAAGTACGCTACAATTTTCCGCTCATCCCCCGCCGCAGGAGAATGTTTCCGGTGTCGCCGATGCTCGGCTGTTTTGGTAAGTTGTGGTGTAACAAATTGTCCCGCTTGTGCGGATAAATCCGCACCTACAGTGTACCAATAGCGCAACATAGCCGAGACAATTGATCAAGGTCATAATTTCCATGCCCGGGGGTGGCAAACGTTTATTCCAAACGCAATTTCTTCCGGTCCACCTGATAGCCATACCCCACCCGGCGCAACTCCCGGTTAAAATCCATCCCCTCCTTAGAAAGCTTATTGACGCCGTTAATCACATAAAACTGGAGATATTCCGGTTCATAGGGGGCTTCATGGAGTTTGATATTCTCATATTTCCTGCCCTGAAGCGCCTTTCGCTTCTTAAACTTACAATCGTAGACCTCATTGAAGGAGGCCTCACCTAAGGGGGCGAAATTCAAATCATTCCCGTAGAGCCAGGCATAGAAATCCTTTCGGTTGTTCTGGGCCCAGATTTCCTGGGCTACCCGCGATTTGGTATGGCGAAAGGCGATATAGTACTGAACCCCCATCACCTGGTCATTGCCGTCACCCTTCAAGTCGAAGACATCATAGCAATGGGAAAGACTTCGGTAATGCTTGATCCCTTCCATCCCCTGGGACGTTGACGGCAGCATTTCTCTGAATTCCGTCAAGTGTCCGGGGTTGAGGCGGGTGCAGCCATGGGAAACGGGCCCCCGGCTGGTAATCGACACACGATTATAGGGCTTGCCGCTACGGCTGTTGGCCGTAACTTTTCGCCAGCTTTTCGGAAGTAGGTGATGTCCGCCGATCCAGCAACTGATCCCGGGGTTGTGGATGGCATTGTAAGCGATACCGCCACCGTATTCATAGGGAAGCATGGGCATCATGCCGTAGTAACCGGCTGATGAGATATAGTCCACCATGCCTGTAATGCCTTTTCCATGCTTACGGGGAATCAGAGGCCAGACACCGGTGGTGGTGTACATGGGCATGACCTGGCCGTTATGGGTGGTTGTTTTGTCATAGGTGCCGGC
>CAYPQJ010000063.1:11868-20145 GCA_964412835.1 uncultured Desulfobacteraceae bacterium
GGTCTTGTCTGACAGGATCATTTGAACCCGAACCTGGTTGCCACGCCCCATATGAATTTTGATCCGCTCCCGCTCCTGCACCCGCGGCACAAAGCCCGTGTAAAAATTAGGGTCGTAGTTATTGAAGAACACGCCGTAGGGTTTTTCGTTGGTCCACCGATCCCTGCTGAGTCCAAAGACCGCACCCGGAAGCATCCATGTCACTGCCAAAATAAAGCAAGCCGCCCACACCCATCGTTTAAACATCTCCACCCTCCTTATCTTGAGATCTTTACATATAAGGGAAATCAATCTGCCGTAATTGCCATATGAGTGTAACACAACAAAGCGGGCTTTGAAAACCCCATCCTGATATTCTTATCCGTGAATTTCCTTATCCGGGGGGTGTGGGTCATTGAGGTTTTATTCTTGCGTGGGTTAAATTTATCTATTATATCTGTCAGGTGTTATTTTGGCGATGTCAACATATTTGGTTTTTACGCTCTGTATTATCCCTGGCGAAAAAAGAAAACACGCTCATGAAAGACCAGCTCTTATGTCCACACTGCGGAAAACCGGTTTTCCGATACCGTAACCCTTTTCCGACCGTGGACATCATTATTGAAACCGAACATGACGCTTCAAACAATGCGGCACCGGTGCGTGAACCGAAACAAGGTGAAAACGGCATTGTTTTGATAAAACGAAAAAACCCACCCCACGGCTGGGCACTTCCCGGCGGTTTTGTGGATTATGGAGAAACCCTTGAGTCGGCTGCCATCAGAGAAGCACGGGAAGAAACATGCCTGGATGTGACCCTTTCCTATCAACTGGGCGCTTATTCCGATCCATCAAGGGATCCCCGGCATCATTCCATCTCCGTGGTCTTTGTTGCAAAAGCCATCGGAAGCCCCAAGGCGGCCGATGATGCGGAAGAAGTGGGCATCTTCAAATCTCATGCCTTACCGAAACCGCTGGTCTTCGATCACGAAAAAATCCTGAGAGACTATTTCAAAAAATGTGGCAAAAAAGGCTGAAAGCCATCCTTCCGCCGGTTCTTCTTTTTTTATCTCTAGCGGTCTTACTGGGAGTCCTTCTCAATCTTCTCATCCAAACCGATCCGTTTCAACGCTATCTTCTGGAACAACTGTCACGGACCACGGGGTATGAACTCCGTGCTGAAAAAATAACGCTCAACTTTTCCAACGGCATCGGCATCAGGGCCCGTAATTTTAAGGTATCCGCCCCCGGGGGACGTGAGACGGCAGGGGCTGCCAGGGTCAGGATGAATTTCAGTTTTAAGGATCTTCTGAGGGGCCGGATCGTCCCCACCAAGCTGGCGATCCTTGACCCCGAAATTCACCTGGCCGCTAAAAAGGACCGGGGACTTTCCTTTCAGGGAAAGGGTCCGGTTTTAGAAAAATCCTACACCAGCATATTGGCGGCATTTCCACTGGTCTCTCTGGAGAACGCCCATGTTGTTCTGGAAACAGCCGGCCTGACCTTGAAAACGATTAATATCCAAATGACCAGAAAATCCAGGGATCCGGTACTTCTGGAAGCCTCTTTTCATGGCACCGCCCTTTACAACGATGCAACGGCACCCTTTTCCGGCAGAGGCGTGCTTCGAGAGGACCCTGAAAACGGTCTATGGATTGACGGTCGACTCAATATGGAAGAAATACCCCTGACGCGACTCCCCCTGCCGGAAGATCTGACGGTCAAAAAAGGGGTTGCGGGGATAAACGTCGCGGTCAAAAGAACCCCGAACGGGATTCTGTCAATTGATGGGAAGATGGTTTTCAGGGAACTGGACTTTCTTCTGATCAATGAAGGGGACAAGAAGGCCTTTTCTTTTGATCAACTCACCGTCCCCTTCAATACCTCGTATGTGGACTCGATATTGAGAATCCCTTTCTTTCAAATTCAAAACACCGCTTTCACACTGAACGGGGTTTCAACCTTTGACTTCACCAACCCGAGAGATCCTCACCTGGATTTGAAGGTTAAGAGCCCTTTTATGACCCTGGCCACATTCAAGCGGATCTTCCCTTCATCTTTACTGCCCATCTGGCTGGAAACCCGTATTTTTTCCATTTTTTCCGGCGGCAATGTTTGCGTGGACCTCTTTTCTTTAAACGGCCCATGGCACAGGCTGGAAAACCTTGATCTTCAGAAAAACGCCGAAGTTCTAGGGTTGCAACTCACATGCAAAGGGCTCACGGCTTTTAAAGATGAACAGGGTTTAAAAGTGGATCGGGTTTCGGGAGACCTGGAAATCAGAAATGGGGAAATCCATGTCTCAGGCGTCAACGGCCACTTCGGAGAATCAACCATCGAAACGGGAAGCCTGTTTTTAAAAGATCTATACGTGGACGACCCCTATGTCCGAGTGACCGCTTCGGGGTCATTCCGGGTGGAAGACCTCCTGACACAAGCCAACCTGAAACTGATTCCCCCTGAAGTCCGCGCAAAATTCCGCCGGATCGAAGGCGCGTCCGGAAAAATGGACGCAGACTTAAACATCGTATATGAACCCGGATGGCATTTCCCCAAAATAGAAACAGGCATGATCACGTTTATGGATTGCGCCCTCGATGATCCGGATATTCCGTTCCCGATCCTGATCAAGGAAGGCGCCCTTACCATCACCCCTGAAAATGGAAAGGATTTTGTCGCGGAAGGACAGTGGGGAAAATCAAGACTCAGCGCTTCAGGAAGTCTGGGGGACAACTGGCAAACAGGGGAAGCGCATCTGGTGGCCATGGCGGATATGGATGAACTGCTCGGTCATTTCTATCCGGGCCTGAAATCATCCACCACATTCAAGAACCGGATTCCCTGTCAAGTGAGCCTTTCCAAAAAGAAAGCCTGGTCCTTCCACGGTGCATTTGACCTGAAACAGACGTTTCTGAAAACGGAATCCATGACCGTTGCCCCCTTTTCCAATGAAGGCGGCGTTCTCTTCAGCGGCGGTATTTTACCTAAGAAACGGTTTACCCTCAGGAATCTGCAATGCAACCTGGGAAAATCATCCTTTTCGCTGAACGGTACCTATGACCTTGCGAACAAGGATACCTTTAATTTCAATGTCTCCAGCAAAAAACTTCGGCTTGAGGACCTGGGCATTCGTTTCAAGAAAGGTAATTTCACCGCCCGGGGAGACCTCAATTGTAAGATTTCGGTGGCCGCATCTCGCAAGAACCCGTCAAAAACCCAGGTGGTGGGACAAATGGAAGGGAAACAACTCTCTTTTGTCACAAGGGCTTTTCCTCACCCCATTAAGGACTGTTCTTTTAAATTGAAATTTTCCGAAAAAAACGTGCTGATTAAATCGCTCGCCTTCAAATTGGGGAAAAGCCCCTTTCAGGTGAAGGGTGAGTTTCAGGGATGGGAAGGGATGAGAGGAAATATTTCCGTTCACTCGGATCTCCTGGACCTGAATGATCTGATTCCCCCGGAAATGGAACAAAAATTTAAGAAAGGGGATTTTAAATCGGTCAATTTTACAAAAAACGGAAGTGATCAGATGGAACCCGGCTGGAAGAAAGGCGCCCACCACTTTGTGGAAACATCAGACGTTCATCTGAACATAACGGCCCCCAAGGTCCAATGGGAGGAAGCCGAATTCGGCCCCCTTGAAATTGAGTGTGCATTACGTTCCAAGGACCTTTATGTGAGCCGATCCAGCTTACGGTTCGAACGGGGAAAACTCCTGTTGCGGGGTCATGTGAAGCGGGGAAAAAAGCCGGAGATGCTTTTTACCAGCTACCTTGAGATGGACCAGCAACCCCTGGGAGATTTACCGACGCCCCTGGCATTCGTCAAAAACCGACTGGAGGGCAGGCTGACCATGGAATCCCTGCTTTTTGCCAGAGGAAATACAAAAAAAGAGATGCTTTCAAGCCTCACGGGAAGCGTGAATGTACTTCTGGAACAGGGGGTCGTAAGAAAGAGTAACGTATTCATCAAAATCCTGGATAACATGAGCCTGACCCGCGCTTTTGAAACAAGACCTGAAAACCTGTCAAAGGACGGTCTCTATTTTAATCGCATCGAGGGCCACCTGGACATCGATAAAGGGATTGCCAAGGCCGGCAATCTGACCATGGAAAGTCCTGTTTTTAACGCCGTGGCAGAGGGACGGGCAGATCTTCGCACCGGCATGATGGATGCGGAAATCGGCGTTCATCCCCTCACCACGGCGGACCTTCTGGTCAACCAGATTCCCGTACTGGGATACCTGTTGAGAGGAGACGATAACACCTTGGTGGCTGAATATTTTCAGGTGGACGGAAAGATGTCCGATCCGAATGTTGAATACATGGCCTTTAAGAGCATGAGCCACGGCACCTACAGTTTTTTCAAGCGGTTGTTTCTCTCCCCTCAAAGGCTCTTTCAAAACATCAGTGAAGCCGCCGGTGACTTTGAAAGTAAGGGATTACCATTACCGGATAAAAGTCTTCAACCGGAATACGACATGGCGAAATGAGATTTGCTCCAAGGTTGCAAAAAATATGGAAGCCTGATAAAAAAACGGGATTAATGCATCGTAGAAAAAGGCCATTTGATGAGGGATATTGCCGCCGGCTCATCATGGCCGGAACCATCAGAGGACTATATTATGGCCAAGCCAGGACTTGTTGACATTTTCAAAAAGAGAACCCGACACCCTTTCAGGCCCAGATCGTCAGACGTGATCGACAGGATGTTTTCCGATTTCCTGCCTTTTGGTTCCTATCGAAGCGACTCCCTGATTGCAGGATCATGTCAATATGCGGGAAAGTTGCTCTATGTTGTCGCACAGCAAAAACCCAAACCAGAGGATCTCCGAAGCAGTGAAGACCTCGAGAAACTGAATTACGGCATGCCCACCTCCGATGACCACTCGGTCATCCTTTCCGTTTTGAAAGAGGCCTGTGATCAAGATCCGGAAAACACCTTTCTTTTTTCCATAATCGATACCTACGGCGCCGATATTTCCATGTATTCAGCCCAGCGTTTCCAGGCTTTCTTTATCGCCCAGCTGATTCTGGAATTCCTGACCATCCCCATCAGAACCATCTCTCTGATTCTTGGTGAGGGGGGCAGCGGCGGCGCCCTGGCGATTCAGGTCACCGATATACGAGGTCAGATGGAGGATGCCCTTTATGCCACCGCACCCCCTGAAAGCATGGCCTCCATTGTGTTCAGAGATCCGGAACGGATTGAAGACGCTCTGGCCATTTTGAAACCGGGCGCCAAGGACCTGAAAAACCTGGATGTTATCGACCGCATCGTGCCCTTCTCCGAGGATGTTACCGATACCACCGCCATGACCCGGAATATTGATCAATTTCTGACCAAGGCCGTAAAGGATCTGTCGCGATCCAAAATTGAAAAACTCATAAAACGGCGGGAAATCAGGGCTAAGAATTATGGGTTGTCAAAAGGAAGTGGAAAATTTTACGATATAAAACGATATATCGAAAACCCCATCAAAAAAGCCTTTCGAAAACCGCCGCCCAACATCGAGATCGTCAATTATACAAGCCTGACGGAAGTGGGTGATGGGTACGGCAACCTTCAGCATGCGCCCGCCAACGATGAACTCATCGAATGCGGCGCCGGCAAACAGGGCGATAAACGGCGAAAAGGCTGCGGCAAACTGATTCCGCTTCAGGCGCTGCTGGATAACTTCAATGTGTGTCCGGAGTGCGGTTTTTCCTATATCCTGGGCGCCAGCGGCTGGATAGACTGCCTGGCCGATACGGGAAGTTTTCATGAACTCTACCGGAATTTAACCGTTGACCAACTCCTGGAAGAGGCTGCCATCACAGGTTATTACAGAGAATTTCTGGCCAAACAGCAAGGGCATTCCCACTTCAACGAATCCCTGGTGGTGGGTAGCGCCCGGGTCAACCAGATGCGCACCGTTATGGCGTTGAGCACCTTCTACTACTGCGGCGGATCCATGGGGGTGGTATTCGGCGAAAAATTCAGAAGGGGAGTGGATTACGCCATCCAGAAAAACCTGCCGTTTATCAGCCTGTGTTGTTCGGGGGGCGCAAGGCTCTACGAGGGCATATCCGCACTCATGCAGATGGTAAAAACCATTGAATCCATTAACCGCCTCAGAAAAAGCGGACTCCCCTACATATCGATTCTCGCGGACCCGGCCACGGGCGGGGCCATTGCCAGCTATGCCGCCCTGGGGGACGTAGTCATTGCCGAACCCGGCGCCCTGGTGATTTTCGCGGGCCCCAGGGTGATGAAATCAAGAGGATTCGACGTCGATGAAAAACTGGTAAGATCCCAGTCCCTTTACGAAATTTCCGGAGAGATCTACAAGGATCTTGACTATTACCATGAGATCAGGGGCATTCAGGAAATCTGCGAACGGACAGAAATGAAACGATGTGTTTCAAAATATCTGGAGTTTTATTACCGAAGCGAATTTAAGGGAAAAAAGAAAGGGCACAAGAATTAATTGAACCCTTCCCCTTGCGCCCCTTAACGGGTTTCGATCAGCCGGCAAATCTCAGCCAAGCCGCTTCATGTCTTCAACCAGACCGCGAACCGCATCGGCGGAATGATCCAGGGCGGCTTTCTCGTCATCGGTCAGTTCGATTTCAATAATTTCCTCGGCACCGTTCGATCCCAGCTTCACGGGGACACCAATAAACAAATCGTTAATACCGTATTCCCCATTTAAACAGGCCGCACAGGGCAGGATTTTTTTCTTGTCCTTGAGGATGGCCTCGGCCATTTCCACGGCGGCGGAAGCCGGGGCATAGTAGGCGCTGCCGGTCTTGAGCAGTCCAACGATTTCAGCGCCGCCATTGCGTGTTCGCTCGACCAAAGCGTCAATTCTTTCCGGCGCCATCAACTGGGTAATGGGGATGCCTGCAACCGTTGAAAACCGGGGCAGGGGAACCATGGTATCACCATGCCCGCCCAGAACAAACGCGTGGGTATTCTCAACGGAAACATTTAACTCCATGGCGATGAAGGCGCGGAAACGCGCGGAATCGAGAACCCCCGCCATACCCAGCACCCTGTTCTTGGGAAACCCGCTGGCATTGTAGGCCACGTGGCACATGGCATCAAGCGGGTTGCTCACAATAATCAACACGGCATTGGGGGCTGCCGCCGCAACGCCTTTGGTGACAGCATCCATGATGCCCATGTTGGTGGACAAAAGGTCGTCCCGGCTCATGCCCGGCTTCCTCGGAATCCCGGCCGTAATAATCACGATGTCGGAATCTTTTGCCTGTGAATAGTCCCCTGTTGCCCCGATGACATGAGCGTCATGCTTTTCAATGGGCGCTGCTTCCATCAAATCCAATGCCTTTCCGGCCGGTACTCCCTCAAGAATATCAATCAGCACCACATCCGCCAATTCCTTTTCCGCAAGACGCATTGCCGCAGTGGCACCGACGTTTCCCGCCCCAATGACTGTTGCTTTTTTTCTCATTTGTTACTCCTTTCTTCATGTTGGTAAATTATTTTTTACGGTTTGACCGACTACTTCGCATGGCGGATTATAGGGGACCTGAGATAAGGGGTCAAGAAAATGGCGATGAAAAAGAACCTATCATGCCGGTTTGATTCTTTGTTGGCGATTAAAAACCTTGAACTCCCGAGTGAATGCATACTATCATCTTTCCCGGTAAAATACCCGCCGATAATGTGCCGGCTCATTAGAAAAGACCACCGGCAGCATTTAATAAACCAAAGTGCATTATGAAAAAAAATCTGGAAAAGCCATTATCCCTTGGAAATGTCTGCGAAAGCCTTTTAAAAAACGGGCTCATATCCGCGGGCCAGAAAGAGGGGCTCCTTCGTAAAGAAGCCGCATTTCAGCAATATACAGGCAGGAACGCACACCCTTCAGGCAGGAGCGGCACCGGGAACACCAACCCGGCAGTCATCATTGACCAGATTGCCGCCCTTAAAATTGAGCGGTGGGACGATCCTGAAAAGATCCTGGATGAAGATATCATTTGTCAATGTCTTGCAGAGGAATGGGAAATTCCCTACAAGAAAATTGATCCCCTTAAACTGGATCTTAAACTGGTGACCAGCACCCTGCCCCACAGCTTCGCCAGAAAACATCTGGCCCTGCCCGTTCATGCAAAGGATGAATGCCTGACCGTGGCAATGGCCAACCCTTTCGATGTTGAAATCCTGGATAATATCGCCAGGGTTGTTCACATGAAGGTAAAACCCGTGGTCAGTTCCCGGGCAGATATTGTCAGACTTCTTGACGAGTTTTACGGTTTTAAAAGGTCTGTTTCCGCTGCGGAGAATGAGTTT
>CAYPQJ010000064.1:0-14387 GCA_964412835.1 uncultured Desulfobacteraceae bacterium
TTTGCGGGCCGAATACGATCACGTCTATTCACTGTGCAAGATGTGACACCTAACCACTGCTTGACAAAAACATGAAATGCGAATACGTTTTTGACGATTCGTAATTTACGAAACGCTAAAAACGTATTGAAAGGTCTTCAATGGAAAATCCGTTCCGATACGGCGGAATTGTGACAGGGAACTATTTTGCCGATCGAACCGCTGAAATAAATGAGTTGGAAAGGGAGATGGAAAACCTCAACCGTGTATTTCTAATTTCTCCAAGGCGGTACGGTAAAACGTGTCTTCTTTACAATTTTGGCCGGCACCTGGACAAAAACGGTACTGCCTGGACCTATCTGGATTTGAACGCCTTTCCGGATCTGGGCGGCTTTGCGGGTGCGATGGCTGGCTTTTCCGCCAGGGCTCTTGAAACCAATACGGATCGTTTGCTCAAATTCTTATCGGGTTTCCGCCGATTACGTCCCAGCATGTCGATGGATTCTGATGGAAACATCTCGGCAACCCTGGAAATGTCCGGCAAAGATAAAGACCCTATTTCCGCTCTCATTGAAGGGATGCGCCAGGCGGAGCATCTGGCAGCCCAAAAGAAAAAGAAACTTGTCGTCATGATCGATGAATTCTCAGATGTTGAAAAATACAACGGGTACATGGTCGAAAAAGCGATGCGGTCGGAAATTCAAAATCATTTTCATATCGGTTATATTTTCTCGGGGTCTGAGCAATCCATGATGCTGAACATGGTTCAGGATAAAACGCGGCCGTTTTACAAGCTGGGTCGAATTCTGGCGTTAGGACCCATCAGACGCGGATCCTACGGGCGTTTCATTAAGGGGTGGCTGCAAGAAGGCGGATACCGGATAGATGACGACCAGCTGGATGGCATCTTTGAACTGGGCAAAGACGTTCCTTACAATATTCAAAGGCTCTGCAACACCCTGTGGGAAACCGCTGCCGAATCCAAAATGATTTCCTCTGCGATCGTTGAGAGCCTGCCTCTGAAAATCGCCAGACAGGACTCTCCCCACTATGAAATGATTTGGCAGACCGCAACAAAGTCCCAGAAAAATCTCATGATTGCGTTAAGTGATGATCCGCACGGTCAGGTTTTTTCAAAGGATTTTCAAATGGTTCATGGCATTGGCCCTTCCTCGTCTATCAAAGCGTCGCTTGATTCATTGTTAAAGAAGGGAATTCTTGCCAAAACGCTCGATAATCAATTTGTTTTTGTTGATGAATTCATGCCTTTCTGGATCCAGGACATCCGTAGGGATAAGGGTAAATTGATGCTTTGACGTGAATGTCCGGGCTTTTCCTGAATGGGCGTGATTCAACAAAAATACCCCCAATCGCCTTTGATGATCGAAACCAGGGCCGGCAATTGTCACGGACCGTGAGAAACATTTTTATGTTCCATACGCGCCCCGGTTCCTGTTGACGGCCCACACGGATATGGAAGATCTGGTGGAGACCGTCAACAAAGGCCACATCCATCAATATATTTCCAAGCCCTGGGACGACCGTGATATGCGCCGGCTGTTGGCCGGGTATGTTATTCGGTTCAACCATCGGTACGGCCGAACCTGTCGTCTCTTCCGGAATCGGTACACATCAATCCTCTGCCGGGAAGCTGCCTATTTTAAAGAACTGATTCGCTATGGGGAGCGGGCTGGTTCGGAGTGTTGGTGGATGGGCCGCGGTGAAAAGCCTTGGTAAAGAAGGGATTTTCTTCAAGAGCGACGAACGGATCCTGGGCGACAGCGATTTTGCGGCGGATGTGCCGGCAAAGGCCGATGAGGCAATGGAAAGGAAAACCGCTCCGGCATCTCAAGGGGTCGATCTGAGAAGAGTGATGGATCTGGGGCGTCCCTTAGACCCCATCATCATACTTGACTTGATACCGCTTAGAGAGAACGCCACTAATAGCATGGACAAGAGATACGGATATGTAGAATGTATGTAGAATGGGATGAGGGAAATCTCTGGAAAAACGAAATAAAGCATGGCGTAACCGCGGAAGAGATTGAACAGTGTTTTAATAATCCCCCTTTCAGGCGTTTCTCAGAGAACTGTTATCAGAAAAAGTGTATGAAGAAAAGGCGGTTGAATCTCTTTGTGGATGGCGCATAGCGGGGCGGCCGCTACTTTTATACTTGTATCAAACCTATTGCCTCACGGGAGGATACCTGAAGTGGTTCAGGAATGGATCAACACGGGTAATCCGGGTGAATGCTTAAATATTCAGCATGACCTTCCGGCCACCTATCGGGATGATTTTAACAAATATGGCGGGGAAATTGAAGCCACGGTATTGAGCAAAATGATGTGGAGGAATACCGAATGGCTACATATGGTCATATCTATTCACTATGCAAGATGTGACACCCTCACTAGAAAGTTTTTCGGCGCAAATTTTGCATAATTTTCCTGCTGTGAGACTATCATGCCATCGACCACTGATGGAACGGCGGATTCGTTGGAGGGCACTCGAATGACCACAAAACAGTTCAAAGGCTCAAAGCTGTCAAGCCGGGGAACAATAGTCCTGATGCCGCCGGCAGCCGTCGCATGGTGAGGAGGGGGGAGAACGGCAATGGATCAAATTTTCAGCATTATGCTTGTGGATGACGAACCCGGCGTCATCAACGCGCTAAAACGGGTTTTTTTCGTGGATGAATTTCACATTCTTACAGCAAACAGCGGCTCTGAAGCACTGGATATCCCGGGCGGAACCGATACGCTGGTCAGGCTCATCATTTCCGATCAGCGCATGCCCCACATGACGGGGGCCGAATTTCTGGAAAAAAGCAGGGACATCTTTCCATACGCGCTCCGGTTCCTGTTGACGGCCCACATGGATATGGATGATCTGGTGGCGGCCGTCAACAAAGGCCGTATTCATCAATATATTTCAAAGCCCTGGGACGACCGTGATATGCGCCGGCGAATCAGAGAAGCGCTTGTGGAGCAGGACCATTTTTTGAAAAACGCGGGGTTGCATAACTTGACAGCAAAAGAAAGCCGGGATTTTCTCCATTTCAATGATCGGCTGGAGAAATCTCTTTCCATGATGGACGATACTTTTCAGCTGAATTTGGGTGATTAACCCTCCTCGTCACTCTCATATTGATAGGCTCCCCCAATGTGTTCTGTCATTTTGATTTCTGTTCCCTGAAATTTGATACGCTCCTTCCGCTAAACGCCCCGCAACCAGGCCCTTTCCGGACTGTTGTAACGACTTTTACCCTTTGGCACGTATATTGCTTTTGAAGAACATAAACCTTTTTGGGGGAGCTGGTTCGAAAATGGCAAAATACGGAAAGCCGACAGCCGGCACAGAGGTCTAAAATGCCCGATAACTTGTGTTCACTGGTTTTGGGTGATGCGCGTTTACCGATCATCAAGAAGCTGACCACTGTTCTTGAAAAACACTTTTCCTCGGTGACCATTACGTCCAATGTGGCCGACGAAGAGATGTTCCGCTATGAACCGGAACCGGCGCTTGTGATCTTCACGGATACCGTAAAACATGGGAGAGACATTCCTTTCAAGTTGCGCAAGCAACTTCCGAAAGTCGGCTTCGTGGTACTCTTTGACCGGGTGGAACCGGAAATGGAGCAAAGACTGAGAAGTGCGGGCAGCATTTTTCTGGGGTCCTACGATACGTTTTTCGCCTATTCGCAGGCCATTGTGGAGCCGCTTTTGTCGAGCCCATACAGTTAAAACCCCATAGATTGTTTGAGGAACCAAATGGAAAAAAATTATCGGATTATGGTGGTGGATGATGATTCAGGCCTCCGGGAAAGCTATCAACGGATCCTTGTGCCCCGGGAAAAAGAGAATATTTTGGAAAAGGGGGAATCACTTTTTCTTGACCCGCCAAACAACAGCTTTTCTTTGAAGCGGGAGCCCTACGAATTGACCACAGTGGAAAACGGGGAAGCGGCGGTGGCCGCCGTTGAAGCGGCAATGGCGGAAAAGCGGCCTTTTGCGGTGGCCTTCGTGGACATGAAGATGCCCGGAATTGACGGGGCCGAAACCGCCAGGCGCCTGTGGAAAATAGACCCCCATCTTCTGCTGATGATCGTGACCGCTTACAGCGACGCTTCACCGGACGAAATCATCAACACCGCCGGAAGAGATGACCTATTGTATATGCGTAAGCCTTTTACGGTTGACGAAATTCACCAGTTTGCCAGATCTCTGACGTCCCAGTGGAATCTCAGGCGGGAGCGGGATGAAATGGCGGCCCGCCTTAAAAAGACCAATGAAAATCTGGAGGATTTGGTGCTGGAGCGAACGCGGCGTTTAAGTGAAAGTAAGGAAGAACTGAAGAGCACGCTCACACGGCTTCGAAAGGCCCTGGGCGCAATCATCGAGGCCCTGGCGGCCGTGGTTGAGGCCAAAGACCCCTACACGGCGGGGCACCAGCACCGTGTAGCCGATCTGGCCAGGGCCATTGCCACCGAAATGGCGCTTTCAACCGATGAAAAGGAGGGAATCAGGCTGGCTGCCTCTATCCATGACATCGGCAAGATACGGGTCCCTTCGGAGATTCTCAACCGTCCCGGCAAGATCATGGATGCGGAGATGGACATCATCAAATGCCACCCGGAAGCCGGCTATGATGTTCTGAAAAACATCGATTTCCCCTGGCCCGTGGCCCAGATTGTACTTCAGCACCACGAACGGGTGGACGGTTCGGGATATCCCCGCGGCCTCAAGGATGAAGAAATCCTGATAGAGGCAAGGGTTATCGCCGTGGCGGATGTGGTGGATGCCATGTCTTCGCACCGGCCTTATCGTCCGGTCCTCGGAATCGACCCCGCGCTGGAAGAGATAGAACAGGGGAGCGGAACCCGCTACGATCCGAAAGTGGTGGCGGCCTGTATAAATCTGTTCAAGGAAAAAGGATTTCAGCTTTAAAATCATTTCAAGAAAGGAGCGTTTTAAAATGAAAAGAAATTTCCCGAAAATGTTCGGTTGGTGCTGCGGGTGGCTCATCCTTTTCCTGGGGGTGGCCCCCTTCACCCTGGCTGGGGACCTGGAAGAGGTGAAACAGCGGGGTGTTCTACGGCATCTGGGCGTTCCCTATGCCAATTTTGTCACCGGTGCGGGGGACGGCATGGATGTGGAACTGATGAAGCGTTTTGCCGAGTACCTGGGGGTTCGGTACGAATATGTCAAGACGTCGTGGAAGGATGTCATCGGAGACTTGACGGGCAAAAAGGTGAAGGCGGTCGGGGAAGATATCGAAATTCTCGGACCCGTGCCCGTAAAAGGGGACGTCATCGCCAACGGCTTCACCATCCTGGCATGGCGTCAAAAAATTGTAAGTTATTCAACCCCCACTTTCCCAACCCAGATCTGGGTAATGGCCCGGGCCGATTCCACGTTGACCCCCATTCAGCCCACCGGCGATATTGAACGGGATATTGCGGCGGTCAAGAAGCAGCTCAAGGGGCGTGGGCTGCTGGGGGTGGCCGATACCTGCCTGGAGCCCTCTCTCTACGGGGTTTCCCAGGCGGGGGCGGCGGTGAAAATGTTCAAAGGGAATCTGAACGAACTGGTGCCTGCCGTCATCAAGGGAGATGTGGAAGCCACCCTTCTGGATGTTCCGGACGCCCTCATCGCCCTTGAAAAATGGCCCGGCCAGGTGAAAGTCATCGGCCCCCTTTCAAAGGAGCAGGGAATGGGGGTTGCCTTTGCCAAGACCTCCCCCAAACTGCTGGAAGCCTGCAATCGTTTTTTGGAGATGAGCAGCGCGGACGGGTTCTATCTTGAGCTGGTCCGAAAGTATTACCCGGCCGTATTTGAATACTACCGGGATTTTTTCGCCGGTGACCGATGAAACAATTGCTCGCCTTTCTGAGACAACCCAGAAACCTGGCGGCCCTTTCGGCCGCCATGATGCTGGTGGGGTACATGGTTTTTTTGATCATGGCCAACTATACGTCCCAGATGGACCTGCAGCGCTCTGCCGCGTCCCGGTTTGAGGGCGAGGAGCGGAACCTGGCCCGAATCCTCAGCCGCTTTTTCTCGGAGAAAGAAAAGGAGGTGGCGGATCTGGCCGGGAGCCGGACCATCGCCATTTATTTTGAAAACAAGGCCCTGGGGATGACCATGGCTTATGGACTGCGGGCCAGTATCATCAGCATTGAGAATCGTTTCAAGGCGTTCATGGGGGAAGAACGACTGGGAAATGCCTCTGTTTACAAGGGTCTCATTCTTCAGGATCAAAGCGGCCACCCCATTGCCGCAGCGGGTGAGACCGAAGAAATCGTCATGATTCTTGCCCACTGGAACGATCGTCCGGATTCCGGCGGGGAAGGCCCCCGCATTCTGGTGAAACCGGGTGACCCCCTTCCATACGCGGTAATCGCCACTCCCTGCCGGTTCAAAGGGGCCCAGGTGGGGGAAACGGCGGCGCTGGTGGACATGGAAGCGGTCCGCCGTCATTTTTTGACATCCGAGGTCCCGGCGGTTCGCCGGCGTCTTGTTTTGGATCTTGAAAACGCCGGAAACAGCTCTCCATCAGAGCCTGTTCGCGCGGCAAATGCGGTCTCAACGCCGCTGCTGAGCTACAGTATCCCCGTCCAGGGGACCCCCTTCGATCTGGTGACCCGAGTCCCCGCATCACGGATCTACGGTGAAACCCGGCCGGACCGGCTTCTGCTGGCCACCGCGACCCTGGGCCTTCTCATCCTGGGAACCGCCGTCTATTTTGTGGGCATGAACGCCCGGAACCGGATCCTTCAGGCACACCTCAAGGAAGCAACGGCCCGGGAAGCCGAAATAGAGGAGAAAAACCTGGCACTGGACCGTTATCGCCTGAATCTGGAACAGATGGTGGAAGAACGGACCCTTGAACTAAAGAAGACCCAGAAGGAACTGCTCATCAAGGCCACGGAAGCGGGCCGGGCCCAGATGGCCACGGTGGTGCTTCACAACATCGGGAACGCCGTCACACCGGCCATGGTCCATGTGGAACAGATGAAAATCGACGGGCTGGAAAAAATTGTTTTTTACCTGAATCGGTGTTACGAGGACCTGAAGGCGCACACGGAGGACCTGGGCGCATATATCACCCGGGACCCCCGGGGAAAAGAGGTGGCGGCCTACGCGGAAACGCTGATACGGGAACTGGGAACGTACCAAACAGACCGCCTGAGGGTGATAGAGGAGGTCCATGCGGCCCTTTCCTATGTGGCTGAAACGCTGACTTTACAACAGTCCTATGGACCCGAGACCGCCCGCATAACGGAGACCGCGGACCTGAACCAACTGGTGGAAGACGCGCTCCTGATGCAGGCCGGAACCCTTCAACAGGGCAACATCCATGTGAACAAAGTGCCGGCGCCCGGCCCGCTGTTGGTGCGGGTCGAGCGAAACCGGCTCATGCAGACTCTCATCAATCTCATTCGAAACAGCTGCGAGGCCATGGATTTTCCGGATGGGTCGTCACCCGAACGTCGCCTTCAGATAAAAACCTTCAAGGCGCATGACCGGGTGGGGTTTGAGGTTACGGATACGGGCATTGGCCTGGAAACCGATTCGGAGGAAGACCTTTTCGAATTCGGCAACAGCAGGAAGGGGTTTTCCGGTTTCGGACTGACCTATTGCAAGGAATTCGTGGAGGCCAATGGGGGAAGCATTTCCCTCACCAGTCCGGGACCGAATAAAGGGGCCACCGCGCGGGTGACATTTCCCGATCCATTATAAAGCGTGCTTCAAGAGAATGAACGACACGCATTGGAGAAAGAACTCATGACATCAAACCGGAACACCCCCGAAACGCCACAGGAAGAGGCGCCCCGCTATCCGTGGGCCGCTGCGCTGGAAAACTTCCAGGTCTTTTTTAATCTCTGCCCGGATTTTCTCTTTGTGCTGGACATGGAGGGGAACATCATTCAGACCAACGACACCGTGCTTAAAGTTCTGGGGTATTCCAATGGGGAACTTATGGGGATGCCGGTGGTGCTTCTCCACCCGGAGCACCGCCGGGAAGAGGCGGGGATCATTGTAAAGGAAATGCTGGAGGGACGTCGGGAAAACTGTCCTGTTCCTCTTTTGACCCGGGATGGCCGGGAGATCCCGGTGGAGACCCGGATCATCTTGGGGCGGTGGAATGGTCAACCGTGCCTCTTCGGGTACAGCCGGAATATGATGGAACTCAAGGAGAGTGAGGAGCGGCTTCAACTGGTTTTGTCCGGGGCCGACCTCGGTACATGGGACTGGGATATCCCCACCGGGGAAGTTCATTTCAACCAACGGTGGACTGAGATGCTGGGGTATGACATGGGAGAGATCGAATCCCACGTGCGGACCTGGGAAACGCTGCTCCACCCGGAGGATGCGGGTCCCGTCACGGAGGTGCTGCAACGCCATCTGGATGGGGAAATCGATGCGTACCAGACCGAGCACCGGCTAAGGTCCAAATCCGGTGCCTGGGTGTGGGTCCTGGACAGTGGCCGGGTAACCCACCGGGACGGGTCGGGTGTGCCCCTGCGCATGGCGGGTATCCACATGAACATCAGTGCTCGGAAACAGGCCGAAGAAGAGATTCTTGAGCACAGGGACAACCTCGAGAAGCTGGTGCGGGACCGGACCCGACAACTGGAAGAGGCCCAGAAAGGGTTGCTGGTGCGGGCCGTGGAGGCGGGACGTTTGCAGGCCATGGACATGATGCTTCACAATATCGGAAATGCCGTAACGCCCATTTTACTGCAAATCGACAAACTGGTTATGATGTTCACTGAAAATCAGGCCTTGAAATATCTGGATGCCTGTTATCGGGAACTTCTGGCCCATCAGGGAGATCTGGACCGTTATCTCTCAGGGGATACCCGGGGAAAGGAAATATTTTCCTACATGGGCAGACTGTTGGACGCCCTGCTCCTTGAACATCGGGAAGAGCAAACCGATGGCATTCGTACCATACAGAGCGCAGCGCGTCATATTTCGGAAATCCTCAAGGTCCAGAGTCTCTCCATGAACAATTGCGGGATAAAGGAACCGTTGAGCGTGGCCGAAATCATAAAAAAAGCCCTGCTGATCCAGGAACCGGCACTGAACAAACGCAACATCCGGCTCAGAACGTCCCTGGACCCCCAGGTGGTCATCACGGCGGATCGAAACGCCATGAGCCAGGTGGTCATGAACCTCATTAAAAATGCCTATGAGGCGTTGGACCCCCCCGGACACGACGTCTCCAAAAAAGAGATTGCCATCCATGCCTTCCGGGAAAATAAAAGAGCGTTCCTCGAAATTTCAGACAGCGGCATCGGTCTGGCGCCGGAGGAACTGAACATGGCCTTTGAAACCAGTGTTTCAGGCAAGGGTTCTTCCGGTTTCGGGCTTTTCTACTGCAAAACCATTGTGGAGGCCAACGGTGGAACCATTTCCCTGAAAAGCGCCGGCAAAGGAAGAGGCGCCACGGTACGGATGAGTTTTAAAGAGGGTGAAGATGGCGGCGGAACGGGAGACCCTGTTGCCGGGACCGCCTGAAAAATGCGCGGGGACAAATGATGGAAGCCGATGAACCATTGCCCCGCCGAAGGAGAAAAATCAAAGGAGAAAAATCAATGGAACAAAATAGACGCATATTGGTGGTGGATGATGATTCCGGTATCCGGGAGATTTTTGAAAATATCTTCCCGGAAAGATCCGACAAGGCGTTGATGGATGAGGGCAGCATGCTTTTTGATGCACCCCCTCCCCGCGGTTCATCCTATGCGCCGGATTTCTGGGAGATCGCCACCGCGGAGAACGGGGAAGCGGGGGAACGCCTGGTTCGGGAATCGGTGGCAGGGGAAAAACCCTTTGCCATGGTTTTCCTGGACATGAAGATGCCGGGAATCGACGGGGCGGAGACGGCCAGGCGCATCTGGAAAATCGACCCCCGCGTCAAAATCGTCATCATGACCGCTTACAGTGAGTTCAAACCGGAAGAAATCAGCAGTATCGCCGGCCGGGAAGAGCTTTTCTATCTGAGAAAGCCCTTTTCCCGCGATGAAATCCGTCAATTCGCCCGCTCCCTGGTACACCAGTGGAACCTGGAACGGATGCGGGACCGGCTCCAGGAGGAACTGCGGGAAGCCAATCTGCACCTGGAGGAAAAGGTCGCGAAACGAACCCTGGCCCTTCAACGGGCCCACGAAAGGCTTGAAGTGCTGGACCAGGATAAAATGAATTTTCTCAGGTACCTTTCCCATGAGATGAACACGCCCCTGAACTGGATCAGCGGCGCCACGATCATCGAAAGGGAGGCGTTAAGTCCGGAAGACCACGAGATGCTGAAATTTATGGAGCAGGGACTGGAACGGATCACAACCCTGGTCCGGGAAGTGGTGGCCTATTTTGAGATGGCGGGGGGGGAGCTTGTCCTGAACCGAAAAACCCTCTTGCTCCCGGCGTTGTTTTCGGAAATTCTGGAGGAGAATGCGCGGGAAATTCAAGATACCGGCATTAAAATCGACATCCGGATAGACCCGGAGCAAACCGTGGAAGCCGATCCGGAATATTTCCGGAAGCTGATGCAAATTCTGTTGCAAAACGCCCTGGTTTACTCGGATGCCGGTGGGACGGTGACCATATCCGGAAAGCGGGAGGGGGGGACCTTTCGTCTGGCAATTGAAGACCAGGGGAAAGGGATCCAGGAAAAGCACCTGGAGAGGATTTTCCAGGCGTTTGCCACGGAAGCGCATGATCGCCGGGAAGCGGGCTTCGGGCTGAACCTGCCCCAGGCACGTTTGATCGCCCGGGCCCATGGATGGCGGCTCCGGGCCGAGAGCGACGGGCCGGATAAGGGCGCGCGCATGGTGATCGAGATGGATGACGACGAAAGGGGGGGCGTAAGATGAAGGGTTTCAGGATTTTGGTTGTTGTCGCGGCCTTCTCATGCTTTTTTCCGTTGGGGGGGTGGGCTGCGGCGGTCCCCCAGGCCCCCCCCATTCCGGTGGGGCTGGACGCGGATATGTCTTCCGGATCGGCCCGGTCCGGGGAGGCCATCCGGCGGGGAATCGTTCTGGCAATGGCGGACATCAACGCCCGGGGGGGCGTTCTGGGAAGGCCCCTTGCCCTGGTGGTTCGGGACAACCGGGGCAACCCGGCAAGGGGTCTGGACAACATTGAAGCCTTCGCCGAAATGAAGGACCTGGTGGCCGTGGTGGGCGGCCTGCACACGCCGGTGGCCATGGCGGAACTGGCGATCATTCACCAGAACCGCATCCTTTACCTGGACCCGTGGGCCGCGGGAACCGCCGTGGTGGAAAACGGATACAGCCCCAATTATGTATTTCGAGTGTCGGTGCGGGACGAATACGCCGGTGCTTTTCTGGTGGAAAAGGCCCTTCTAAGGGGACATGAAAAAATCGCGCTTCTCCTGGAGCAGACCGCCTGGGGACGATCCAATGAACGGTCCATGACCGCGGCCCTCGAGGCCGGGGGCCGTAAACCGGCCACCGTCCAGTGGTTTCACTGGGGGGTCCGGGATCTGAGCCGCCAGATCCGGGCCGCGGCGGATGCCGGAGCGGATGTGGTCATTCTGGTGGCCAATGCGCCGGAAGGGGTGGTCGCCGTAAAGGCCATGGCGGCGCTCCCCCGTGAACGGCGCCTTCCCATGATCTCCCACTGGGGCATTACCGGCGGCAATTTTTTTAAAGAGGCGGGCCCGAGCCTCGAAGAAACGGACCTGGTCTTTCTACAGACGTATTCTTTTCTGAGCCCGCCCTTTCCTGAAAAAGCCCGGGCGGTCTTTGAGGCCTATCGGCTGAAATTCCCGGAATGCACGAGCGTTCCAGAGATCATGGCGCCCGCGGGAACGGCCCATGCCTGGGATCTGATTCAGCTCCTGGCCCTGGCCATCGAGAAAGCGGGCGCCATCGACAGGCCCTCCGTGAGAAACGCCCTGGAACACCTGGACGTCTATTCGGGCCTGGTGCGGGTTTATCGGCCCCCCTTTACCCCCGATCGACACGACGCACTCAACAGGGAGGATTTTCGGCTTGCCCGGTACGGCCGTAAAGGCGCGATTGTGCCCCTGTCCGCCATACCCGGAAAGGATTCTCCATAATGAATGAAGCCTCCCGCATACTGCCCCACATTCTGAAGCGCGTGCTCCCCCTGACCGCGGCGGCCCTGCTGCTCACCTGGATGGGCATGCGGATTATCGTGGCCGACACCCTGCGCCGGGAAATCCATGACCGTGTCGCCCATGAGACCATTCACTGGGCACAGATGGTTTCGGCCAGGCTGAACGGCATTATGACGTCCCTCAAGAACCTGGCCGGAAACGATTTGATGATCAACGCGCTCATCGATACAACGGGCCGGGAAAACTACCTTCCCCTCTTTTTTCAGTCCCTGAGGATTCCCGGGGCGGAAACCCCCTGCATTGTCCTGGCCGATTATAGGGGTCGGACATTGGCTGCCAACCAGGAGGATACCCCCGGTTACATGAACGTTCCCTGGCTCGGGGCGGTGATGGCGGGAGAGTCGTTTTTCAAAGTTTCCCCGGAGGGGCTGGAGGCGGCCGTGCCGGTTTTATACCACGGCCTCGGGGAAGGTCTGGTGGCAGTGGCCTACGGCCCGGACCAGGTGTCCGAATTGTTGTCCATCTCAGCCCCTGGTATGGCTTTTGCGGTTTTTGACAACCGTGGCGATCGTCTTTTCGCCTCCCCGGGGACCCCGTGGAAAACGGGTGTTCCGGATTCCGGGGCGCCGTCCGAGGGCTGGGTTGAAGCCACCCGGAAAATCCCCGGCTTCGACAACCTCACCCTGGTGTGTGGAGAGCCCGCCGCAAGCGCCTTCCGCTCTCTGCGCCGGCTCGATATCTTTTTCCTGGCGGTCATGGGTCTCGGCCTTACGGCACTTATCGCGGCGGTTTACCTGGCCGTCCGCATGGTCACAAAGCCCCTGTCCGGTTTTGCCGCCCATATGGATCGGATTGCCACGCATGGCCAACTGGAGGGCCGGGTATCGGAATCGGGCCCGTCGGAATTTCAAAAACTGGGCCGCTCTTTCAACCGCTTGATGGAAGATCTGACCATTTCAAACGCAAAACTTCAGGAAAGCGAAGCCATGGCCCGGGCCATCCTGAATGCGTCTCCCGCCGCCATTGTACTCCTGGATCGGGAAGGCGTGGTGCTGGACTGCAACGACACCTATCCGGCCCGGTTCGGCATTACCCGCGACGCATTGTTGGGTTCAGTCCTCTGGGACTCTTTTCCCAAAGACAATCTGGAAAGACGGCGCATGGAGGTCAATGGGGTCTTTCTTTCCGGCAAGCTTTTCAAGGGGGAAAACAAACTGCTGGAACAGTGGGTCGACTTCCATATCGCCCCGGTACTCGTGGACCGGAATCTTCAGGTCCGGAGCGTGGTGGTGGAAGCCCTTGACATCACCGACCGCAAACGATCGGAACAACGGCTCCGCGTGGCCGATGAGCTGCGGGCCATGGAAGCCGGCCGGGCTCAAGCAGCCGCCAGCGTGCTCCACAATATCGGAAATGCCATCACCCCGGCCGGGATATATACGGAGGAAATGCTGGCGGAAAACCGAAACCAGACCCTCGCCTACCTGGAAAAATCTTATGATGATCTTCTTGATCACCGGGATGACCTGCAGGCATACGTGAATCGGGATGAGAGAGGCAAGCGGGTTTTCGACTATATGAAATCTCTGATCGCCTCCCTGAAACAGGAGCGTGATCGAAGACGGGATGCCCTCAATCAAATGAAGCGGGCCATCGAGCGTATTCTGGAAATGCTCAATCTGCAACAGGCTTACGTGGAAACAACGGCGGAGAAAAGGAGAGTGGCTGATGGAAATGGAAAACCGGATGCGCCGAACCCTCATGGATGATAAACGGGAAAGCCGTATTCTGGTGGTGGACGACGAAGCCAACCACCGGCATTCGGTCACACGGGTCCTGATGGAATCGAACACCCGCATCATGGAAGCCGCAAGCGGAAAAGCGGCGCTTGAAACGGCAAAGTCATTTGAGCCGGATCTGATCATTCTGGACATTCTGATGCCGGAAATGGATGGTTACGAGGTCTGCCGGAGGCTGAAGGCCGACCCTGAAACCCATGATATCATGGTGGTGCTCCTTTCGGCCCGCCCCCGGGTGACGGACCGGCTGATGGGATATGAAGCGGGGGCGGACGACTATCTGATCAAACCCTTTGAACCGGAGGAATTGAGAGCCAAATGCCGGATATTGTGCCGTCTCAAGGAAGCGAGGGAACTGCTGAAGGAAAACTCCGAGAAAATAAAGTTTTTTGCGTACTCGGTTTCACACGACTTGAAAGGCCCGGCTATCAGCACCCGCGGGTTTGACATCCGTGAATCTCTGGGGGGATTTTTGAGACCCCTGGCCGTGGGTG
>CAYPQJ010000064.1:14487-20102 GCA_964412835.1 uncultured Desulfobacteraceae bacterium
GGGTTTGACATCCGTGAATCTCTGGGGGGATTTTTGAGACCCCTGGCCGTGGGTGCTCATCAAAAGGGACTGGAACTGGCTTACCATGTGGATGGGGCCGTTCCGGAACGGATCATCGGAGACCCCACCCGCCTCCGCCAGATTATCGTGAACCTGGTGGGAAATGCCGTCAAGTTCACCGGCAGCGGCGAGGTGGTGGTGCGCGTGGGCGTTGAAGGGGGGCAAAAGCACGGTATTTGCCTTCATTTTTCCGTTTCCGACACGGGCATCGGGATTCCCTTGAGCCAACAGGCCGGGATTTTCGAACCTTTCACTCAGGCCGACGGTTCCATCACAAGGCGCTACGGGGGCACGGGTCTGGGTCTGGTTATCTCCAGGGCCCTTGCGGAACTGATGGAGGGGCGCATGTGGGTGGAGAGCCGGGTAAAACAGGGAACCGTATTTCATTTCACGGCCCTCTTTTCCCTTCCCGAAACACCCGAAACGTCGCGGCAAACCCAATGCATGGTCCCGCTCAAGGGCCTTTCTCCCACTGAAAGAAAGCGCGTGCGGATTCTGCTGGCCGAAGACAATGCGGTCAACCGGAAGCTGGCGTTGCTGGTGCTGGGTAAGCTGGGGTATACGGCCCAAAGCGTTGTCAATGGAGAAGAGGCCTTTCTCGCCCTTCAAAAGGACGCCTTCGACCTGGTGCTGATGGATGTCCAGATGCCTGTTTTAAACGGCGTGGAGGCCACCCGGAAGATCCGGGAAATGGAGAAAAAATCGGGCGGTCACGTGCCCATCGTGGCACTGACGGCCAATGCCATGAAGGGGGACCGGGAACGGTATCTGGCGGCGGGCATGGACGCTTACATGTCCAAGCCTTTCAAGGGAGACGAACTCCAGCGGGTGATCGAACAAATCACGGCCAAAAAAACGAAAGGAAAAATCTCATGAAAAAAGTGCTGATTGTGGACGATGACGCGGCTGTTCGGGTGGCGTACAGGGAAATTCTGGCGCCCAGGGACACCGGGGTGTTGCTGCAGGGTGAGGCCCTTTTCGGCAGCTGTCAGGCTGCCCGGGAACCATCTTCCTACGAAATTGAGGAGGCGGCCGACGGCCTGGAAGCCATTGACAAGGTTCGCGAGGCCAAAAACCTGGGGCAGCCTTTCGGGGTCGCCTTCATGGACATGAAGATGCCGGGGCTGAACGGAGCCGAAACCACCCGGGAGATCTGGGCCATCGATCCCCATATAAAGGTGGCAATTGTAACCGCCTTCAGCGACATTTCTCCCGATGACATCGTTCGGGTTGCGGGAAGAAACGATCTTTTCTATCTGAAGAAACCCTTCAACCCACAGGAGATCCGGCAGTTCGCCCGGGCACTGTGCAACCAGTGGGTTTTTGACAAATACAGAGAGAAAGAACTGGGTCGCAGGGAGGCCCTGAAAACGGAAAGCCTGGCCTGCATGGCCGGTGCGATGGCCCATCATCTCAACAATCTGCTGGCGGTCGTGTCAGGCAACCTGGAGATGCTCAGGGAAGATCTGCCTGCGGGAAGCAACCTATGCCATTTTGTGGATCATGCCGAGAAGGGCGCCCGGCGTGGTGCGGATCTGGGCAGGCACCTTCTGACATATCTGGGGCAGCGGATGGATGAGAAAAGCTACCGCAACCTGTCCGTTGAAGTATACGGGTCCCTGTCCATGATCGAAAAATCTCTTCCACGGCAGGTGCGTCTCGAAACCCGCCTGGCGCCAAACCTGCCCATGGTCAACCTGGACGGCGATGCTTTCCATGAAGTGCTCATGGGCATCACAACCAACACCTGGGAGGCCATCGGACAGGAGGAGGGCACAGTGACCATCACCACGGGCACCAGTTCTTTTTCTCCATCCCGGTGGCGGAAAGTGGTGCCGCCGGAGGAAGCGGTCGCCCAATATGTTTATGTGGAAGTGGCCGATGACGGTTCCGGCATGGGTGCAGAGACCCTGGAGCGCATGTTCGACCCGTTTTTTTCCACCAAATTCATGGGTCGGGGATTGGGACTGGCGGCAGTCCAGGGGGTGGTCCAATCCCATGATGGATGGATCGGCGTATCGGGTACAGAAGGGGAAGGAACAACCCTTGGGGCTTTTTTTCCCGCCGTGCCAATGCCTCTGTAATGGTTCCAAGGAAAGAGATAATGGATGCAATGAACCGGATTCTAATTGTGGATGATGACGCCACCGTAAGAGTGTCTTACCGGCAGGTTCTCTCTCGTCGGGAGAAACCCTACCTTTCCCAGGGAGACCGTCTTTTCGGGGGGGGGAAGGCTAAAACAGAAGAGACTTCCCCCCTCTATGACATACGGGAGGCGAAAAACGGCGGTGAGGCCGTGGGAATGGTCCGGGAGGCCGTGGAAAGGGGCAGACCTTTCGAGCTGGCCTTTGTGGACATGAAGATGCCGGGAATGAACGGGGCCGAGACGGCCCGGGAAATATGGCGGATCGATTCCGGCATCAAGATCGTCATCGTTACGGCCTTCAGCGAGGTGTCCCCCGATGAGATGGTTCAGGTAACGGCCAGGGAAGACCTCTTTTACCTGCGAAAACCCTTTAACCCGGAGGAAATCCGACAGTTTGCCCGGGCTCTGTGCCGTCAGCGGGACCTGGAACGGGAGCGGGATCTGCTGGCCGCCGGTCTCGGGGAGGCCAACCTGGCCCTGGAAGACATGAACCGGAACCTGGCGGAGAAGGTCCGGAAACAGGCGGAAATGCTCATTCAGTCGGAAAAAATGGCGTCTCTGGGAGTCCTGGTGGCCGGCGTGGCCCATGAGATCAACAACCCCCTGTCCTTTATCAAAGCCAACCTTTCCGCCCTGAAACAGTACGCCGGGAGCCTGGCGGCCCTGATTGAAAAATATGAGGCATTGACGGCGACCCTCACAACGGGAAAGGGGAATGACCCCGCCGGGCGGCACGGGGATATCCAGGATTTCAGGGAACGGAAAAGAATTGATTTTATTTTAAGTGACCTGCCGGACCTGGTGACGCAATCCCAGGAAGGGACCGAGCGAATTGAGGCCATTGTTCGTGACCTCAGGGGTTTTTCCCGGGCTGATGAGGGCGAGAGGCGTGATGCTGATATCAACGAAAGCATTGACACCGCCATCAACATCATCTGGAACGAAGTGAAGGGGAGAGTCAAAATCGTTCGGGACTACGGAGATCTGCCGGCTGTTTCCTGCTTTCCACAGAAACTGATTCAGGCCGTCATGAACATTTTAATCAATGCGTCCCACGCCGTTACAGACATGGGCGACATCCGCATTGTCACGCGGCAGGTGAAGGCATCGACCGAAACAACGGGGTCCGTCCGGATCGAGATTTCCGATACGGGGTGCGGAATGTCTGAAAAGGATGTCAAACGGGTCTTCGATCCATTTTTTACCACCAAACCCGTGGGCCGGGGACTGGGGCTGGGGCTCTATATTACCTACGAAATCATCCATGCCCATGGGGGAGACATCTCGGTGGACAGCCGGGAGGGCGCGGGCAGCACTTTCACGATCACCCTCCCCATGGCCGCCGGGGCGATACGCCCGCTCATTGAAGTTTAAACCCGCCATCAGGTTTTATCGCCGAACGCCCCAAAATTCAGGGCCTCTCGCATAAAACGGATCATCCGGATGGATCGGAAATTTTCGAGACAAAACACCGCCAAAAGGATGGCAGCATTTGGCCGGTTGAAGTATCCACGGCCCATATAGAGGATCATGGGGATTGGCATAAGGGAACTTCCAAAAAATAATCTACGCATCCTGCGTCTTGCCCTTTTGCCCGTCTTCTACGTTGCGACAACAGGCACATAGCCCACTATCCACCTGCTGTCACGCCTTGAATACGAACAAAAGTTCCGCACGATATGCGTATATTATTTTCTTCCAGTTCCCTAACAGAAAGCCATTCCTGCCTTTCCTCCCGACAGAGACTTTCACCTTGCGGGATACACCGATCTTTCCTCGGCGCGATAGCGACGGCCGCATCACCCATCATGTGCGTGTGCGGGACCGTCCGGCCAAAATAACAGGGATTGCGCAACGATGGCGCTATCTTTTGCGTTGCACTTTGTATCTCAAAATGATAGGACCCCTCAATTACAGATATTTAATTCACGAATGGCTATAAGAAAAATGCACAATACGAATTGAGGAATGATGAATTCCCAACGGAACAACTGTCAATTTTCTCTTCTTCTGGTAGATGATGATGCCAACATTCTGGCCGCGTTGAAGCGCGTTTTCATGGGTCAGCCCTATGTCCTCCAAACCGCTGGAGATGGAAACAAGGCCCTCGAACATATGGAAAAAGCCCATTTCCATGTGGCCCTTGTCGACCTGAAAATGCCGGGGATAGACGGGCTGGAGCTCCTTCGACACATTCGGGAAAAGCATCCCGATACAAACGTTATCCTGTTGACGGCACATGGCGGGGTCAAGGAAGCGGTGTCCGCCATGAAGTCAGGTGCGCTGGATTTCATCGAAAAACCGTTTTCACCTGAGGCGTTAAGAAGCCGGATCGCCCGTCTTTATGAGATCTGGCGGCTCAAGGAAGAAAATCGGCGCCTCAAAGCGGAAATGAGTTTTCAATTCGGTTTCGATCGACTGGTGGGGAATGCCCCCTCCATGTTGAAGCTGAAACAGATGATTGTTCATACAGCCCCCAGCGATGCCTCCATCCTGATTCAGGGAGAGACCGGGACTGGAAAGGAGCTGGTGGCCAGGGCTATCCACCATCACAGTCCACAATCTGAAGGCCCTTTTATCCCGGTGGACTGTGCCGCCATCAGTGCCGCCGTCATTGAAAGTGAACTTTTCGGGCACGTGAAAGGCGCATTCACCGGCGCCCATGCCCCTACCATGGGATTGATACGGACTGCCGGCGGGGGCACCCTGTTTCTGGACGAAGTGGGAGAATTGCCCATGGGGATTCAGGCAAAGCTCTTGCGCACCCTTCAGGAACGGCAGGTTCGACCCGTGGGAAGTGCCCGAACATATAAAGTGAAGATACGGATTGTGGCCGCAACCAACAGGGACCTGGAGGCTGAAGTGACTAAAGGACGGTTTCGTGAAGACCTCCTCTACAGGTTGAATGTGGTGCTTTTGACAGTCCCCCCCCTTCGTGAGAGACGGGAGGACATTTCCCTGCTGGCCCGGCATTTTTTATCCCACTTTGGAAATGACGTATCTCCCGTCAGAAGTCTCTCCATGGAAGCACTGAACCGGATAGAACACTATTCCTGGCCGGGCAACGTGCGGGAACTGGAAAACCTTCTGCGACGCGGCGTGGCGCTGGGGATGCAATCTGAACTGGGAATCGAAGACCTTCCCTCACCCTTTTCCAACCGCTCGGACGACTTCGATCCCAACGGCACACCAAGGGCGGAGGACGATACCCTGTCGGCATGGGAAAAGGCGGCCATCCGAAATGCTCTGAGAAAAAGCGGCGGCAAAAGAAGACCGGCCGCGAGAATGCTCAAAATCGGCGAGGCCACGCTTTACAGGAAGATCAAAACCCACGACCTTTAATGTATTCCTTTTTATTCCGGGGACACCTTACTTATCTTTCTTTTTAGGTCCAGGTTTTTGAGGTTTG
>CAYPQJ010000065.1:0-20102 GCA_964412835.1 uncultured Desulfobacteraceae bacterium
ACATATTCCAGTCTTGAATAATATAGGCCGATGTGGAATGCTGGGCTAATGCACGTATACCTTCGTAGGGATCGGATAAGCGGCAATTAAACCGACCCCATATCTTGTGCTTGGCAAAACCTCAATCAGGTTCGGTATCTCAGGTCACGTTTACCAATTTTGTAAGCCATCCCTCTTGTTTTTGATATGTAAGAGGATTTCGACTATTCTCAATACCAAAACATATGTCAAATCAGAGATACGGAATCAGATATTTCAGGTTCACTCAATTTTTTCAGCTCGAAGATAACACAGGGTTTTGGACTTGATGATATGTTTAGTTCTGCCAATAACCAACTCCGAGCATGTGGGACCTTTACCATAGTATTTTCCCCTCAACTAAAAGGTATTCGCAATGGTTGATAAACCAACGTATGAGGAATTGGAGCAAAGGGTTCTGGAATTTGAGAAAACTGAAACTGAACGTAAGCAGGCGGAGGAGAAGCTACTGGAGCCGGAGGTACGGTTGAAAGCGCTGTCTGAGGCATCCTTTGAAGCCATATTCCTTTCTGAAAAAGGCATCTGCCTGGATCAGAACCAGACTGCGGAAAGGATGTTTGGCTACACACGCGCTGAAGCTATCGGCAAGCATGGGACAGAGTGGATTGTACCTGAGGACCATGAGCAAGTGAAAAACAATATGGCGTCAGGGTATGAAAAACCCTATGAAGTGACCGCCTTGAAGAAGGACGGCACTACGTTTCCATGTGAGGTTCAAGCCCGGATGACAGACTACCAAGGTCGATCCATTCGAATAACAGCTTTGCGGGATATCAGCGACCGCAAGCAGGCAGAGGCAGCACTGCGCGAAAGCGAAGAGAAATACAAATCTTTGACAAATAATCTTAACGTTGGGGTTTATAGGAATTCTGTAGGATCCAAAGGCAATTTTATCGAGGCAAACCCTGCTATTGTGAAAATGTTCGGATACGAGAGCAGGGAAGAATTCTTAAAAAAAGGGGTCAGTAATTTATATAAGAATCCACATGAGAGGAAAGAATTTACTTCCAAAATTGCAAAGACAGGCTCAATAAAGAACGAGGTACTGGAATTACAAAAAAAAGACGGGACAGTGTTCATCGGTTCCGTATCGGCCGTTGCGGTTAAAAATAAAAATGGTGACATCAAATATTTTGACGGAATTATCGAAGACGTCACCGAGCGAAAATGGGCGGAGGAGTCGCTCAAAGAAAGTGCACAAAAATTTCGGGACCTATTTTATTATCATGCCGCCGTCAAATTGATAATCGATCCCGATACCGGAAACATTGTTGATGCCAATGAAGCTGCCGGAGCATTTTACGGGTGGTCGTTGACGCAACTCAAAAAGATGCGAATCCAGGATATCAACACGCTTTCGTCAGAGCAGGTCAAGGCGGAGATGGAAAAATCAAAGACATCGAAGCGGACTCACTTTGAGTTTCAACACCTGCGTGCGGATGGTTCCATCAGGGATGTGGAGGTTTTCAGCAGTAAGGTGCAGATCAGGGGTAAGACTTTGCTCCATTCCATCATTCAGGACATTACCGAGCGTAAGCAGACCGAGGAGGCACTGAGGGAAAGCGAATCCAACCTCCAGAGCGTATTTGAGGCTGTGCCGGTTGGAATCTGCTTTATGAAAGACCGCGTGTATCAGCGTGCAAACCGAGAATGGTGCGACAGCTTTGGCTACCTTGAGGAACGTCTCATTGGAAAAACACCCGAATTCCTTTATGAAAGTAAGGAAGAATATGAACGTGTGGGGAAGGAATTATATGGGAATCTCCTTGGACATGGAATTGCATCGGTCCATACCAAACTGAAACGTAGTGATGAAGAATTCCGTGATGTTGTTCTGATAGCGAAACCACTAAACTCTCAAGGCATAGAGGCGGGAACAGTAATTGTCGTACACGATATCACCGAGCGCAAGCGGACGGAGGAGGCACTTCGGGCGAGCGAGGAAAAATATCGGACGGTTATGGAATCAAATCCTGATCCCATGGTCCTTTATGATGTTGATGGCAAGGTAATTTATCTCAATCCTGCCTTTACACGTGTTTTTGGCTGGTCATTGGAAGAGCAGGCAGGAAAGAAAATGGATAGTTTTGTGCCTGAGAAAAATTGGCCGGAAACCAAAATGATGATCAACAAAGTGGCGGTATCGGGAGAAACCTTCTCTGGTGTTGAAACTCGCCGGTACACCAAAGTGGGGAAGACCCTCAATGTCAGCATAAGTGGTTCTTGTTATAGAGGCAATAAAGGAAACATAACAGCCAGCGTCATCAATTTACGGGACATCACGGAACAAAAGAGACTTGAAGCTCAACTCCAGCAATCCCAGAAGATGGAAGCTATCGGTGCCTTGGCAGGTGGCATTGCACATGATTTTAACAACCTGCTTATGGGCATCCAGGGTCGTACCTCAATAATATTAATGCACAAAGATTCTTCCCATCCGGATTTCGGGCACCTAAGGGAAATAGAAGGTTATGTGGGAAATGCCGCCGATTTAACCAAGCAGCTCTTGGGCCTTGCCAGAGGTGGAAAATATGAGGTTAAACCAACTGATCTGAATGAACTCATCAGGAAAGAAAGCCGGATGTTCGGCCGGACCAAAAAAGAGATCGTAATGCGTGAGAAATACGAAGAAGATATTTGGTCTGTGGAAATCGATCGGGGACAGATCCAGCAAGTCCTTTTGAATCTTTATATCAATTCCTGGCAGGCCATGCCGGGGAGCGGCAACCTGTATGTGGAAACAGAGAATGTGACCCTTGATGAAAATTACGTGAGACCGTTTTCCGTTAAACCTGGAAGATATGTGAAAATATCCATTACTGACACAGGCATTGGAATGGATAAAGCAATCCAGGGAAAAATATTTGATCCGTTTTTTACCACCAAAGAGATGGGTAGGGGCACCGGCTTGGGATTGGCTTCGGCATATGGAATCATCAAAAATCACGGTGGGTTCATCAATGTTTACAGCGAAAAGGGTCATGGCAGCACTTTTGATATCTATTTGCCTGCTTCTGAAAAGGAGGTCATTGAGGAGAAGAAACCAGCCGGGGAAACATTAAGAGGGGTTGAAACCATCCTTTTCGTAGACGATGAAGACATGATAACTGAAACTGCCGAAGACCTGTTAGAATTGTTGGGTTACAACGTCTTGACAGCCGGAAGCGGGAAAGAGGCCATTGAAATATATGGGGAGAACAAGGAGCAGATTGGCATAGTAATTTTGGACATGATCATGCCCGATATGAGTGGGGGAGAAACCCATGACAGGATAAAAGATATAAACCCCAAGGTGAAGGTTCTCCTTTCCAGTGGATACAGCATCAATGGTCATGCGACTGAGATATTGAAACGCGGCTGCAATGGCTTTATTCAGAAACCTTTCAGGATAGATGAATTGTCACAAAAGTTGAGAGAAATTTTGGATGAGGAATAGTATCAAACAAGCAGGCCTAATCGCGGAAGTTGAACGCGCCAATACCTATATTAACCATCTATTTGAAATTCCAAGTAAAAAGTGAAGACTAGATATTCCAGTCTTGAATAATATTGGCCGATGTGCCATGCCGGGTTAATGCACGGATTGTTTACTCAAACATTCCAAAACAAGATTCCCGTTTTTTTATTCAAGCTGAAAATGATTCATTGAAGGGAGCGTGTGATGGGTAAACCAAAACAGGTCAACGTCAGACGAAGATTGATATGGGCTTTCAGCACATTGGTTCTGATATTTTCACTTTATGGACTGTTTACCATTTTTGACATCCATTCCCTTTCCAGTTTAACCCGCACAATTTACAATCACCCTTTGGCCGTTTCAAACGCAGCCCTTCAATCCAATGTTTCTATTTCTAAAATGCACCGTAGTATGAAGGATGTGGTACTTTTGACTTCACCATCAAGAATCAATCGCGCTATTAAGGCAGTTAATGAGCAAGAGCAGCGAGTCTACAAGGATCTTGATATAGTGAGAGAGAGGATTATAGGCAATGAAGGGAAGACGCTTGAAAATGAAACCCGGAAACTGTTTGATAATTGGCGGCCGATTCGAGAAGAAGTCATCGAATTCGTTCGTCGAGGTGAGATAGAATCAGCGGCTGCTATCACCGTCGGAAAAGGAGCCAACCATGTTGCCCTATTAGAAGAAAAAATGCTTGGGCTAACGAATTACGCGAAAAGAAAAGCTTCGGATTTCATGAAGGAAACAGAACTGGTTCACTCAAGGGTGAATCTGACTTTGATTGTATTTCTGCTATTGAGTATTCTCACATCTTTCCTGGTTGCTCTGTTTACCATAAAACGAATTGGGTCTTCAGAAAAGGAGCTTCACGAAAGCGAAGAACGCTATCGGTCTCTGATTGAGAACCAAACGGATCTGATTTGTCGCTTCATTCCCGATGGGACATTTATCTTTGTTAATCAGGTCTATTGTCGTTTTTTCAATAAAGCAGAAGAAGAACTCATTGGGAATAAATGGCATCCCCTACCTGTTGATGATGACGTAACGCATATCCAAGAAAAACTATCAACGCTATCTCCTACAAATCCGATAGTCGTTATTGAAAATAGAGTTTTTTCCGGCAAAGGAGATATTCACTGGGTTCAGTTCGCTAATAAAGGCTTTTTTGATCGTCATGGGAGTTTACAGGAAATTCAATCCGTAGGGCGTGACATCACCGAGCGCAAGCGGGCAGAGGAGGCGATGCGGGAGAGTGAAAAGAAATTCCGGACGCTTTTTGACACATCTCCCAATGCAATTGGGCTTACTGAGATCAAGAGCGGCAAGCTCATTGATGTAAACGATAAACTCTGTCGGTTGACGAAATCCACCAAGGATGAAATTCTTGGTAGGACAACAACAGAACTTGGCTTCTATTCTGACGTTGACCGAAACAGGTTTATCAGCGAGTTAAATAATTCGGGAAAAGTTGACGGACTTGAAATGGAGTTTAAGACGAAGGATGGCGCTATTCTTGACGCCCGGATGTTTGCTGTACCGATTCAGATTGAAGGGGAAACATTTATCCTGACCGAGTTTCATGATATTACCGAAGAAAGGAGGCTTGAAGCCCAACTCCAGCAGACCCAAAAGATGGAGGCAATTGCCACCTTGGCCGGCGGTGTTGCCCATGAATTCAACAATGCCCTGATGGGGCTTGTGGGGAACATCGAACTGCTTAAAATGGATTTACCTGAAGATGAAAGGCGAAACAAATATTTTGAGAGAATGAATCGTTCCAATCATCGGATGTCCCGTTTGACCGACCAGTTATTGGCCTATGCAGAAGGAGGGAAATATCAACCAAAAGATCTGAAGTTGGATGATTTTGTAATAGAAACACTGCCTATCCTGCAATATGACCTCAAGCCTGCCATCCGGGTGGAGACGCATTTTTCAAAAGATACCCCGCATATCAAGGCCGACAACGCTCAGATACAGATGGTCATGTCTGCTATATTAGCCAATGCAAATGAGGCTATAGAAGATGAAGGTCTTATCAGAATAACTGCTGAAAACAAAGATGTTGACGAGGATTTCGCAAAACAACATCCGGGTCTTAAGCCTGGTTTCTATGGTTGTCTCACTGTGGAGGATGACGGTAAGGGCATGGATGAAGAAGCAAGGGTCGGGATATTTGAACCCTTTTTCACAACAAAGTTTCAGGGTCGTGGGATGGGCATGGCCGCTGTATATGGAATTGTGAAAAATCATGAGGGCTGGATCTATGTGGACTCTGAATTTGGTAAGGGAACTATGGTCCGGATATACCTGCCTGCCATTGAGATAGCGGCAGAAAAACCAAAAAAAACAAAAGCTGAAGTGGTTAGAGGAAGCGGAACAATATTGATGATCGAAGATGAAGATGTGGTTGCTGAAGTTACCCAGGCGATGTTAGAGAAGTTAGGTTACCGGGTTATAGTAGCCAAGACAGGAAAGGATGCTATTCATATTTCTGAAACTTTTGATGGACAGATTGACCTTGCTCTATTGGATATAAAATTGCCGGATATTGATGGAAGTAATCTCTATCCGCTTATTATGAAAACCAGGTCGAATCTGAAGGTGATTGTTTGCAGCGGTTATTCAATTGATGGTCCAGCCCGGAAAATCCTGGATGCAGGTGCTCAAGATTTTATCCAAAAACCGTTTTCGCTTGCGACATTGTCGGAGAAACTTAAGGCGGTATTAGAGGGAAAATAGTCCCTATAATAAGTCCGATTTCTTTGAAAGACTGATGCTACAATACCTATATTACTGTTGTTTCAGGGTCTATGCGACAAAAGGGAACAAATGGTCTGGTAGTCTTGAATAATCTTGCAAGTAAACTTGAATCGACGACCATTAGCCAACCCCATTGTGAGTTCTGAGGGCTCTATGGGAGACAAATATCGGAGAATAGAAATGACCAATTACAATAAACCGAAACGATATTTTGAAAAATCGGGAGTGGTTGACCCAAAAGCTTCCTATTATGTCCCCCTGGAAAACGTGACCAATATGGACAATCAGGATATCAAAACCATGGTTGACTTGGGTCGCTACTTTTCCATATTCGCTCCGAGGCGGAGTGGCAAAACCACCTTTTTTAAGGAATTTTGTCGCAGACTGGAAAAAGACCGGGCCTATGTTCCTATTCTGCTCAGTTTTCAGGACTACAAGAGCCTTCAGACGCAACGATTTTATAACTTGATCCAGAAATCCATCTACATGCAGCTCATCGACAGGCTGACCCTTGTGGCGTGCCCACGATTAGACGTTATCAAATCGTTTATTGGACCTGTACAATATCCGATCATATTTCCTTTCGTGAGCTGTTCGAGGAATTGAACAGGATTGTAGAACAGAAAAAGATCGTGATTTTCATAGATGAATTTGACGGCATCCCCGGAAACGATCTTGAGAATTTTCTTACCACCCTGCGGGAACTGTATCAGGAATATAAAGGCCGTGAAGACAAAGCCCTCTACTCCATTGGCCTTGTAGGAATCAGGAACATCACCAAACTGATCGTTGGCGGTGTCTCACCTTTTAATATCGCCGACCAGGTAAGTCTACCGTCCTTCTCTTTGCAAAATGTCCACGATCTTTCAAAGGGTATTACACTGCTGACGGCTTTTTAGACATGTCAGCCATAATTTCCGATTTTGAGGAATATATTATCCAGATCGGCGTAAACGCCTTTTATGCGAACAAGAAACCTTATGAGAAAACAGGCCAATTTCTGCTGACTGCCTGGCTGTACCGGTTTGTGGAGGGTGGCAAAGGTGCGCTTCGCTATGAAATGCCTACAGGATTGGGAAGAATAATGGACATCTTCCTCACCTACCGGGGACGAAAGTACATCATAGAGACAAAGATAAACCGCGCAAATATTGATAAAACCATTGACAGGGCGGTTGAACGGATCTGTGGAAAGTATCTTTTGACCGAGATGGTGGAGGAGGGATACGTTGTTGTATTTGATGTCAAAACACATGTCGGTGAAATTCGTGCGCCCCAGAACCGGATGCTAAAAGGAAAAGAGGTATTGCCCACCCCATCTCTAATAGGGCGAGATTGGAATCGGAAGAGATTGGCGCGGGGAAAACCTTAGCAGGAAAATGACATAACCGGCGAAATCCTCAAACCAAACCCGCAAGCCGAAAATGCTTGAACAGGATCTGTGGGGTCATAGGTAGTTCGTTAATGGCCACACCGGTGGCATCCAGAACGGCATTTCGAATGGCCGGGGGCGGAGAAATCACAGGGGGTTCCCCGAGGGCCTTGTTGCCATATCCGGATGTGGGTTCAAACGTTTCAACAAATTCAGCACCCAGATGGGGAACATCGAGAGCCGTTGGCATTTTGTAGTCGGAAAAACTCCTGTTGTAAACATATCCGGTTTCTCTATCCACCTGTAATTCCTCAAAGAGAGCTGCGCCAATCCCCATGGCAATGCCTCCATGGACTTGCCCCCGGGCCGTAGCCGGATTCAGGATAACACCGGAATCGTGCACATTCACGATACCATCGATGCGAACCCGGCACAGGGGAATATCCACTGTAACATCCACGAAAGTACACCCGAAACACGTGGCGTTGCTGGTGGTTTTGTGTGAAATATCCGTTGTAATCTGACCACCGCGCTCCTTGTGGTAGTAAGCGTTTCTCGCAACCTCCGAAAGGGAAATGACCTCCCCATCTGCCTCGCCGGTGCGCATAATAATCCCGTTTCTGATATCAAGTTGTGCTTGTGGTATGCTTGTTATTTCACTGGAATAGTGGAGTATTTTATTTTTAAATTCCAGCGATGCCCTGAAAAGGGCGTTGCTGAGTACATAGGTCTGCCGGGATGCGTAGGCCCCCGTGTCAAATGGTAGAAAATCGGTGTCATGGGTGGATGCCAGTTGAATCTGGCTGCAGGGAACGCCGATGGTTTCAGAGGCCATCTGGACCGCCACCGTGTCTGAGCCCTGACCGATCTCCACCGCGCCCACTTGGAGGCTGACGGAACCGTCCGGATTCAAAACCAGCCGTGCTCCGGCGATCTCCACACAAACCGGGTATATGCATGAGTCGTAGCTGAAACAGGCCACACCCAGCCCCTTTCGAATGGGGCCACCCTTATGTTCTGCATAACGGGCTTTTTTTTCGTCCCACTGAATCCACTCTTTCCCCCGGATAAGGCATTCTCTCATGCCGCAGCTTGATATGGCCTTTCCCGAATGGGGGTTAATATCCCCTTCCACGGCCACGTTTTTCAGGCGAAACAGCACGGAATCCATGCCGATTTTCCGCGCTGCATCTTCCATGTTGCACTCCAGGGCATAAATGGTCTGGGGAGCTCCGTAGGCCCGCATGGCGCCGGCCACCGGCATATTGGCATAGACGGTACGGCCTTCGAAAGATGTGGCGGCACGGGGATAGAGAGAGCAGGCTTTGGTGCTTCCTGAAGCGGCGACGGCATGGCCGTGTGAGGCATATCCCCCGGTGATGGAAACCACGCTGATCCGGTTTGCAGTAAGTGTCCCATCTCGTTTAACACCTGAAGTAATATGGATATGGAACGGATGCCGGCTACGGGTACACGCAAAGGATTCTTCACGGCAGAGGGAAATCCGAACGGCCCGGCCGCCCAGTTTCATGGTTAAAAACGCCGCTAGGGGTTCAAGCACCGCATCCTGCTTATTGCCGAAACCGCCGCCCACATGGGGCTTGATGACCTGAATTTGATGCCAGGGGATATTCAGGGCCTTTCCCACAATCCGTCGTACGATCTGTGGGATCTGGGTGGCGGTGATAAGGGTAATGCGGTCCCCGTCTTTCATATACGCAATAACCGCATGGTTTTCCAGCTGACAATGCTGCACCATCCGGGTCTGATAATCGGCCTCGATCAAACAATCGGCTTCCTGAAAGGCCTGCTGCACGTCTCCACCGCACTCAAAAGCATGTTCGCCAACGATATTTCCAGTTCCCTTATGTATTTCCCTCGCAGAACTCCCAAGGACTTTCTCGGGGGTCATCAAAGGTTCATAAACCTCATATGCCACCCGAATCGACCCAAGGGCCTTTTGGGCGACGGCTTCGTTTTCCGCCACCACCACGGCAATTTCATCCCCGTAAAACCGAATATCCCGCGTCAAAATGAGCCGATCCGCCACATTCTCGTGGTTGGGATCCAGGTTCAAGGGATGTCCGGCGGTGGCAAATGGTGTTGACGGTACGTCATCGTAGGTAAATACGGCAACGACCCCGGCAAGGGCTTTTGCGGGCTCAACATCAATGGATTTAACCCGCCCATGGGCAATGGTGCTTCGAAAGCATTTGGCCACCAGAACGCCCGGCGGGTAAAAATCGTCCACATAACACGCCCGGCCGGTCGCTTTTGTTGCTGCATCCGTTCGTACTATGGATTTTCCTATTGCCATTTTCATCTACACTTCCCGGACAGAATGGGCGTACCTGAAACTGGGAGGGAATATAACAGAAGCATTATTTGTGTGTCAAGATGAAGCAAGCACAATATATGGGGGGGGGTGCTTTTCCATCTATTGAGGGTTAAGTCCCACAACATCCCCTTCCCTGAACCGGTAGTATCCTTTTTCGGTCATTCGAATGAAGGGTATGGCGGGTGTGGTGAGGACGCTCAAGGTCAGATGGGCGAAATGCGGGGTTACACCCAGGGAAGCCATGGTGTTCTGAAACCGGTCCAGCCGTTCGGAAAGCTCAGGCATCTTCATTTCCGAAACGTACCCTCCGGCGCGAAGGGAAATGTCCATCTTCAGGGTTCCGTCAACAAAAACCGCAGTCCCGCCCTGCATTTCGATCACACGATTGACGGCATCGGCCAGATCCTCATCGTTTTCGCCGATTCCCAAAATGCCGCCGGCATCCCAGCACAGGGTGGTCGCAACCGCCCCCTTTTTCTGACCCCAACCCCGGACAAACCCCACAAAGGTTTCTCCCCGGCCGCTGATACGCTCCATAAAAACGATTTTTAAAAGATCGTTTTCAGGATCAGCCACCAACTGTTCGCCCAAAATCTTGGCCCCCACCCTCCCCTCGCGCGCTACCAGGCCCCCCGGCTGAATATCCAGGGTACGAACCTTTCCTTCTCCATCCGTAAGGGATTTGAGGGTTCTCAAATCCAAGGGGGTGATCGGCGCTGCCTTGACCGTATTCATGAGGCGCTCGGGATAGCCGGCATTCGGGATAGAAACGGTCATTTGTCCACGTTCAGCAACCACCCGACCCTTTGAAATAACCATCTCCGGCTTCATGACGCCTGGTTCGGCAAGCAGAAGGAGGTCCCCGTGACGACCCGGGGCAATGCCCCCAATCAGGGTATCCAGCCCCAAATGTTCGGCTGGATTGAGTGTCGCCATGCGGACCGCATCCATGGGATCGATTCCGAGATCCACCGCCTTTTGAACCACATCATGCATATACCCCCGTTTCATCAAAAGGCTGGGGTTGGTACCGTCGGTGACCAGAATCATTCGACGAAAATCAACTTTGTCTTTCAAAGGAAGAATAATCTCCAGATCGCGACGGATGTCCCCTTCTCGAATCATGGCGTAAAACCCCATCTCAAGACGATTCAGCACATCCTCGGTGGAAATAGCCTCATGGCAGGATTCCACTCCGGTCGCCCCATAGGCGGCCAGTTTTCTATCAAAAGCACCGGCAGCATGGCCCTGAATGGACTTCCCGGCCTTCCGGGCCTCGCTGATGAGATCCAGCACCCGGCAGTCGGACGTCAGAATGGCGCCCTGCCAGAAGGATTCCCCTAGCCCGATCACCCGGGGATCTTCAAAAAGCCTGACCATCTGCTCTTTTGAAGTCATCAGGGATTCCACCGCCGGACTCAGGGAGATCATGGGCGGGACCAGTGCGTACAGTTTGATGGGACAGGGATACATCTGATCCAGAAAAATCCTGACGCCTTCCGCGCCCAAAACGGTTGCGTAACTTTCCACTTCGGTCACCAGGGTGGTGACACCCGAGGGAATGGCATAGGACAGAAAATCGGAGATATTAAAATAATTGATCAAATGGGTATGGGCATCAATGAACCCGGGACAGATAATACGACCGCCCGCATCAATGATCCTGGTATTTGGACCGACGGTATGCTCGGCGTCCGGCCCCGCATAGGCGATCCATTCATCCACCATGGCAACGGAACGACCCGGCAGCATACGCCCCGTATAAACATCCATCAACGTCCCATCTTTAACCACCAGATCCGCGGGATGCTTTCCCAGAGCAGTATCGGCCAGTTTACGCACATCTCTATTGATTTTCATTGATTAATCATCTCCATTGAATCCGATATTCCCGTTGTCGACAACGGGGCATTAACGTTAACAAATTATCAAATGCAGGCAAGAAGCACCCTTTTGACCAGGGTTCTTGCGATCTCAATTTTATAGGCGTTTTTACATTCTCACAATTTCATTCACTTGCTTTTCAAAATGCCCCGGGACAAGAATTCCAGTGCCGACTCCCAGGTAACCGTCAGATGGCTTTTTCGGAACATGGCGTGTTTGCTGTTCTCCAGATGTATAATTCCCAGAAAAGAAGTCCATACCACTTCCGCCAGGGTTTTTTCGCTGCAATCCCGAAAAACACCCTGCCCAATGCCGTAAGCCATTATTTTTGAGAGGTACGCATAAATACGTGTTCCTGAATGATCCAGAAGTATCCGCAGATTTTCCGGCAGATTTCGAATCATCTCGCTTTGGTGAAAATAGAGCGTTGCATTAAATGATTCCCTGTCTTTTTCATAAAATTCAATGAACGTAAACCACAATGACTCCAGTAATTTGTCTTTAATTTCAGCCCGGTCGGCATATAGTTTTTCAAGTCGTTGTCTGAAAAAATCTGAGTATGAGACAATGGCATGAATAAAGATTTCATCTTTGGTCTTGAAATAAAGATACAACGTGGCACGGCTCAGTTCTGCATTTTCTGCAATTTTTTCCATTGTGATGGCGTGATACCCGTCTTTGTTGTAGACCTGGATGGCCGCCCTCAAAATAGATTCACGCCTTTCGTTTTTTTCACGCTCACGTCGCTCTTTGATACCCATGTTCAGTGCCTTATCATAGGTCCCCACGCAGGAGCGTGGGAACCAGAGGTAAAAACCATATCTCACTTTTTTTGGTTTCGGCTATACCGCCTTAAGTGTCGTTTTCCATCGATTTCAGAATCTTTTCCGGCGTAATGGGCAGATCCTTGCAGCGGTATCCGGTGGCGTGATAAACGGCATCGGAAATGGCAGGGGCCGTGGGTGATGCCAGTCCCTCACCACACTCCTTTGCACCCATGGGACCTTCGGGTTCATAGGTGTCAATGTGCGTCACCGCGCTGGGGGGCATGTCCATTGCCGTGGGCATTTTGTAATCGAGAAAATTCGTATTGAGCGTTTTGCCGTCCTGCATGACGAACTGCTCTGAAAGCGCATAGCCCAAGCCCATCTGAATGGAACCGGCCAACTGCCCCTCCACGCCCTTCGGGTTGATGACGGTGCCGCAGTCATGGGCCGTCCACATCTGCTTCACATCCACTTTGCCCGTTTCCCGATCCACATCCACCAGAGCAATCTGTGCACCGAATCCAAAAGCAGGGGTCACGAGCCCTTTGTCCCGGGGTGTGTAGTACCCATGGGCAATCAAGGGTTCACCCCGCTTGGCTTTCTGAACCATGGCCACCACATCGCCAAAGGGAACGGCTTTTTTGGACCGGTTTTTGGGTTGAACCATGCCGTTTTTGCATTCCATCTCATAGATGACGTTTGCATTGAGAAATGCGGATAGAGCGCCGAACAGCTTCTCTTTGATTTTTTTCGCTGCGTCAATAACCGCATTGCCGGCCATGAGCGTAACCCGGCTCCCCCAGGCTCCCAGATCCGCCTGTGGCGTGGTGGCCGTATCCGCAGACGTAATACGGATATCTTCCATCTGCAAGCCCAATTCTTCGGCCAGGATCTGTTTCATGACCGTATCGCATCCCTGTCCGATATCGGAGGCCATGGTCAGCAGATGAACGGTTCCATCTGAAAAGGCCCTGACCTCGGCAGCGGAAAAAGGGTACTGGGTATTAAACCAGTTGAACACCCCGCCGGTGATAAAGCTGTAACAACCGATGCCGATACCCTGCCCCGGTTTGAGTTCCTTCCTGAGTCGTTTCCAGTCGCTCATTTTCACCACCGCTTCAATGGACTCTATAAAACCGCAGCTGGATATGGTAGCCACATCCGGGATTTCGTCCCCGCTGACCTGAGCGTTCTTCAATCGCAGGTCCACCGGATCGATTCCCAGGGCCTCGGCGGCCAGGTTCATCTGAATTTCAGAGGCGTACAGGGACTGTGGCGCTCCGAATCCGCGCATGGCGCTGGCGGGCGGCTTGTTGGTATAGGCGTGCCGCCCGTGAAACCGATAATTGGGATATCGGTACAGCATGGCACCAAAATTTCCGCAAAGGAATGTGGCCGTGGGTCCCATGGCGTTATAAGCGCCGCCGTCCAGAATAATACGCAAATCCTTGGCCATCAGGGAGCCATCTTTTTTGAACCCCACTTTCGAATGTAGCGTCATGGGGTGCCGTCGGCGGCCGGTCAGAAACTCCTCTTCCCTTGAAAGGGTGAATTTCACGGGGCGACCCGTTTGCTTGGCCATAAAGGCCGCACAGAACTCCCAGGTCCGGAGCTCCATCTTCCCCCCGAAGCCGCCGCCGACGAAGGGCTTGACCACCCGGATGTCGTTTTCCCGCATTTCCAAAGTTGACGCCAGCAGACACTGCACAATATAGGGCACCTGGGTGGAGGTCCAGAGCGTAATCCGGCCATCCAGGTCCACCTGAGCCAGGGCGGAACAGGGTTCCAGGTAGGCATGGCTTACGGCCTGCACCTTGAAGGTATCCTCACGGACATAGTCCGATTCCGCAAAACCCTTTTCGATATCTCCGTACTCAATTTTCCGGTTGACACTGATGTTACCGGGACAATAGTCGTGAATGACGGGCGCGCCTTCTTTTATGGACGCATCGATATCATACACTCCTTCAAGTTCTTCGTACTCAACTTCAATAAGTTCAAGGGCTTCCCGGACAGTTTCCCTGTCAATAGCTGCGACGGCCGCCACTTCATCCCCGATGAATCGCACCTTGTCAACGGCCAGGGCATATTCATCCTGCGTGTCGGCGAAAAGGCGCCAGTTTCCGTATTTCACTTTGGGAATATCCTTCCCTGTAATGACGCTCTTCACACCGGGCAGCGCTTCAGCTTTGCCGGTATCAATCTTAATGATCCGGGCATGGGCCACGGGGCTTCTCAAAATTTGTCCAAAGAGCATTCCCGGCAGCTTCATGTCATCGGTATAAATGGCGGATCCCCTCGCCTTGGCAACCGCATCGTTTCTCGGCACATCTTTTCCCACGATACTGAACTGTTCCATTGATTATTCCTTTCCCCTCAACTGTTCAAGGCCCGGTCTCGGGCTTCGGTAAGGGCCCTTCGTGTTAAGACCGCCACCATCTTTTTTCGGTAATCCGCGCTGCTTCTGACATCTGTAATGGGTTGGGATTCATCGAGCGCCGCAATCCCCGCCTTTTCAATGATCTCCTCGGTCAGCTGTTGATTCAGCACCGTGGCTTCAGTCTTTACGGCGCGCATGGGTACAGGCGCCACAGCGCCCAGGAATATACGGACATCACGGCAAATATCACCTTCCATGCGCACCATAACCCCGACACATACGGCCGAGATATCCACTTTACCGCGGGCTGAAATATGCTGATAGGAAACACCTGAGTCTGAATCAGGGGCCGGAACGAGAATGGCGCTTAAGATTTCGTCGGAATCGAGGGCGTTAGCCCCGGGCCCCTTGAAAAACTGATCCAGAGGCAGCCGCCTTTCTCCTTTGGCGCCGCTTATAAGAACTTCTGCATTCATGGCGAGCAGGGTGGGTGCATTGTCCGCGGAAGGGGCTGCGTTACAGAGGTTACCGGCTACGGTCCCCATATTCCGAATCTGGACATTAGCGGTTTCCCGAGCCGCGGCGGCAACAGCCGGATAATGTTCCAGGATATCCGGATGGGCTGCCACGTTTGCCAAAAGGGCCGTGGCACCGATTTTCAAGCCGTTTTTCGGGTCAAATGTGATCTCTTCAAGACCTTTGATATGCTTAAGGGCGATAAGGGAAGCCGGTTTCAGAAGGCCATGGTTCATCTTCACCAGGAGGTCTGTTCCCCCGGCCAACAGATGGGCGCCCTCCGCTTTATTCAGGAGAAGCTGTTGCGCCTCTTCCAGGCTCTCAGGTGCAAAATATTCAAATTTAGGTAACGTCATTTTCATTCCCCTTTTAAGATTGCTTCATTTTGTTTGCAGCTTCCGAAACCGCTTCCACGATCTGGATGTAGCCGGTGCAGCGACACAAATGCCCGGAGAGACCTTCCCGGATCTCCTGTTCCGTGGGGGAACTGTTTTGGGATAGAATGTAAGCCGCTGACATTTCCATGCCGGAAGTACAGAACCCACACTGAATGGCACCTGTTTCAACAAAGGCCTCCTGGATGGGATGCAGTTCACTGCCGGATGGGGCAAGCCCTTCAACGGTTTGAATTTCTTTACCCTGAACTTCCAAAGCGAGGGTCAGACATGAACTGACGCTTCGCCCGTTCACCAGCACCGTACAGGCGCCACAGTCTCCGGAACCGCAACCCAACTTGGTGCCCGTCAGGTTCAGGTCTTCACGGAGCACCTCATTGAGGGTTCGCCATGGATCAACGGCCAGGGAATAGGTATCTCCGTTAATCTTGAGTTCAATCGGGTGTTTCATCCTTTTGTCTCCTTTATCTGGTTGCATTAAACAAAATCACTACCACAAATACATATCGTTTACATAGTAGACAGCGTGTCTAATACTGTCAAGTGGTTTTTTCCTTCCCTGGGTTTCCAAATTGTTGTATATTTTTGCTGAATGATGTCAGATAGATTTCTGAAATGCTCACCATGTGATTTCTCGAGGGGATCAATGGGAAAAGAGATATTGGTTGTTGATAACGATCGACTCATGCTGGAATTCATGACGGATCTGTTTACGGAACAGGGTCATAAGGTGGTCACAGCGGAAGATGGGCTTTCCGCATTGGAAATTTTGAAAAATTATGTCCCTGATGTGGCCTTTATTGATCTTGTAATGCCCAATATCAGAGGCGACAGGCTGTGCCGAATTATGCGAAACATGCCCCATTTGAAAAATCTTTTCATGGTGATTATTTCCGCCACAGCCCTTGAGGACTTGACACATTTTTCTGAACTGGGTGCGGATGCCGCCATTGCAAAGGGACCATTCAGCGAAATGTCGAAACAGCTTTTAAACATTTTAGATCAAAGAGATGAGGTCTTGCTGGAGAACCCTCAAGAAGCATCAGCAGGCTATGACGATATCTATCAACGAAGAATAACCAAAGAACTCCTTTTCGCCGAACGGCATTTAGAAACCATTTTGAATAATATTTCTGAAGGGGTTTTTGAGCTCAATCCCCATGGAAAGATCATTTTCTGCAATAACAGGGGATTCTCATTATCCGACTCTTCTGAAGCGGCACTTCTGGGTCGAAACTTCTTCGAACTCTTTGAAGGAAATGATTGCGAGAAAATCAAAGACCTGCTTTTCAGGATCGGGGACGGTCCGCCGGAAATCAGTGACAGGTTTACCGTAAAGCTACATGAAAAACGGGTATCTTTGAAATTATTGCCCGTTGAAGACCACACGGGGTGGTCGGTTATCGCAATTATTACGCCCTTTGGCGGATCTGAGAATCCCCAAGAGTAACGTTAACGCCATTGTTCAGTCGGATTTTACCATTTGCGTCTTGACCCCGCTCCTGTTTCCGAGTGAAAATTCCAAATTTTTATTTAAATTCGTCCCACTTATAAAGAACCTTTCGGACCCTGTTATCGGCCAACGGCTGAAAACCGATCAGCCGTTGGCCGCCAAGGGAAGATCCATCTCCTGCTTCTCGAAGCTCAGGGCCTTTTCCAGGGCCTCCTCGATGGTTTCAACCGGCACAATATTCAGATCATGACGCACCTCTTCGGGAAGTTCTTCCAAATCCTTTTCATTGCGCTTCGGCAGAATGACGGTTTTGAGTCCGGCACGATGGGCGGCGAGCAGTTTCATCTTGATGCCCCCCACCGGCAGCACCCGACCCCGGAGGGTCACCTCCCCGGTCAGCCCCACGTCGCTGCGAACGGGTCGGCCGCTGCAGAGGCTGATGACCGCCATTACCATGGCAAGCCCCGCAGAAGGGCCGTCTTTGGGTGTGGCGCCCGCAGGCACATGGACATGAATATCGGCGCTCGTAAAAAGGGAAAGGTCCAACGCCAACGACTTGATTTTGGATCGAACGTAACTGTGGGCGATCTGAGCGCTCTCCTTCATCACGTCCCCCAGCTGTCCGGTCAGCGTCAGATGACCCTTTCCGTTCATAAGGGTCGCCTCCACGAAAAGAATATCCCCTCCCACCGACGTAACGGCCAGGCCCGTGGCAATGCCGGGGATTTCAATGGCCTCCGACAATTCCGATTCAAACCGTTCCTTTTTCAGGTAGGTTCGCACCAGATCGGCCGTTACATCAATGTGATCAATCCCGTCTTCGGTAATTCCGACCGCCCCTTTTCGGCATACGGCCCCGATATTCCGTTCCAGATTCCTGACACCGGCCTCCCGGGTATAATCCTGTACGATCTTCCGGATGGCCTCATCCGAAAAACGCACCTCCTCCTCTCTTAAGCCGTTGGCCCGCACCTGACGGGGAACCAGGTATTTTTGTGCAATGTGAAGCTTTTCGTATTCCGTATATCCCTCCAGTTGAATGATTTCCATGCGATCCCGTAAAGGGGCGGGAATCGTTTCCAACTGATTGGCCGTTGTGATAAACATGACGTCGCTGAGATCGAAATCCAAATCCAGGTAATGATCCCGAAAGGCATGGTTCTGGGCCGGATCCAGCACCTCCAGAAGCGCGCTGCTGGGGTCGCCCCGCCAGTCGTTGCCGACCTTGTCCACTTCATCCAGCATGAAAACCGGATTCCGGGTTCCCGCACGCTTGAGGGCCTGAATGATGCGGCCCGGCATGGCCCCCACATAGGTTCTCCGGTGACCGCGGATTTCCGCTTCGTCCCGCATGCCGCCAAGACTCATCCGCGTAAAACGGCGACCCAGGGCCCGGGCGATGCTCTGGCCCAAGCTGGTCTTGCCCACCCCCGGAGGACCCGCAAAACAGAGAATGGCGCCCATACTTTCTATCTTCTCTCCCTGGTCTTTCTCCCCAAGGTTTTGACTGGAACGCTCCGCCAGCAGTTTGCGGACGGCCAGGTATTCGATGATACGCTCTTTCACGTCTTCAAGATCATAGTGGTCTTCATCCAGAACCGTGCGCGCACAGCGGGTATCCAATTGATCCTCGCTTGCCTTATTCCAGGGAAGTTCCAGAAGCCAGTCCAGATAGGTCTTAATGGTAGCATATTCGGCTGCCTGCGGAGACATGTTGGCGAGACGTCCCAATTCCCGCTCCGCCTCCTTCATGGCCTCCGGCGGCAGGCCCGCCTCTTTCAGTTTTTCGGTATACTCGTCGGTTGCAGGCGGTGCCTCGCAGCTTTCTCCCAACTCTTTTTGGATTGCCTTCAGTTGTTGGCGCAGGTAGTAATCCCGCTGGGCCTTATCCATCTTTTCATGGGCTTCGGAACGTATCTTCCGGTTCAGGGCCAGCACTTCCTTTTCCCTGGAAAGATGCCCCACCAGCATCCGCAACTGTTCCTTTATGCCGTCCATCTCAAGCAGGGACTGGCCGGCTTTGACGTCCGGATTCACGGTGGCCGCCACGGTGTAAATCAGCTGACCGGGATCCTTTATGTGATGGAGAAATTTTCCCAGTTCCTTGGGAAGATTGGGGGAAAGCTCAATGATTTCTTCGGTTAATTCCTGAAGGCTCCGCTTCAGGGCATCCGTTTCCACATCCTCTTTTTCAGACTCGGGAGCCTTTATCGCATGCGCGCTAAGAAAGGGCGTTGTGTCGCACCAATGATCAATGCGAAAGCGTTCCAACCCTCGAACCACCACCTGCAAAGTATCTCCCGATTCCTGAACAACCCGTTCGATTTTTGCAAGGGTTCCCACCTCGTAGGTCTGTCCGGGGTTGGGTTCCTCAATGTCCCCGTCTTTCGAAGCCACAAGACCGATAATTCCATCGCCTTCGGCCGCTGCTTCGATCAACTTGACGGATCGCCGGGCCCCCACAATCAGGGGCAATACGGAATAGGGGTAGGCCACCGTATTCCGTAACGGCAGGATGGAAATATCGCGGGGCAACATCGAACCTTTCTGTTTTATCTTTTCTTCTTGTTGGTTTGTCATATTGGTATCCTCTCCTTTTCCCCATCCTTCACGACATCAATTATACATGAGGAAATTATGTTATGGCATTATTGAAAAATTACAAATTTTTTGTATCAAATAAAGTAATGCCGTCCTTGCAGATGTAAAGGAATAAGATATCAGGTTTGATGTTA